>JAPXME010000098.1:4408-7119 GCA_033809185.1 Clostridiaceae bacterium | reverse complement strand
AAATGTCTTTTTACCTTGCCATATCTTACAAGCCATGAATATCCTGCCTCAATTTACGGAAGGTCTGGCCTGCTATCTAAATGGTGCCGGCAGCGAAAGGGCTTTTATTGAAATAGCTGAAATAAACGGTACACCAAAAAGCTATTGTTCCTACCACAAAATCTTAATCGGAGCAGCCCTTTCCAATGTTCTGCCCAAACCGCGGTTTGTAGTAAATACCACTTTAGCTTGTGATGCTAATATCAGCACCTTCCGGCTTTTAGCTGAGCATTATGATGTACCCCACTTCACCATTGATATACCTAATACAAATAATGAACATAACATTTCTTATGTAGCTTCGCAACTAGAAGAGATGACAGCTTTTATTGAGGATATCATGCAGGAAAAATTAGATCCTGACAAATTGCGGGAAAGCATCCGCACTCATAATAGATCTATCCGTCTCTACCATGAATACTACAAGGAATTACGGGAAAAATTTCTGGTCAGCAATCTAACTAGTGAAATGTATAATATATTTGTCACCCATATTTTACTAGGCACTCCCCAAGCTGAACGATATTTTCAATTATTATTAGAGGACACAAAAAAAGCCCCGAAAGTTCAAGAGCAGCTAAGACTGCTCTGGCTACACACTATGCCTTTTTGGCAGGAATCCGTCAAGGATATTTTTAATTTCAGTGAGCGCTATCAGCTCTTATGCTCAGATCTAAATTTTGATATCTTCTGCGAAATCCCAGAAGACGACCCTTATTATGGCATGGCCCGAAAGCTACTGAATAATGCCATGGGCGGCACAATAGAACGACGAGCTGAGAACGCCTTGAAGATCGCCCATAATCTACAGGCTGACGGAGCAATTTATTTTAATCATTGGGGCTGCAAGAATACCTTAGGCGGCGCTCAATTCACCAAAAAACTCCTCCAAGAAGCAGGAGTACCTACTCTAGTCATTGATGGCGATGGCTGTGACCGCAATAATTCCAACGATGGCCAAATTAAAACTAGAGTCCAGGCTTTTTTGGAGATGTTGGAGGGAAAAAATGATTAAATATATCTGCCGCTACACACCCTGTGAATTATTCCAAGGCTTTGGTGAAGAATGTCAACAGTTAAATCCAGTAACTACTCAATTAGATCTGGCCGACCAACTGATCCACCCAAATGTCTGCAGCTTCTGTCGGACCCTACTTCAAGAACAGCTGCAGAGTGAAGATACTTTAATCCTCACCGATTGCTGTGATTCAGTCCGACGCAGTTATGATGTCCTGCGCAATCAAGGAAAGGATGTCTACCTCTTAGGGCTTCCCCATAAGCAAGATGAATGTAGTCTACTGCTCTACCGTGATGAAATGCTAAAATTCATTGAAGAATATTCAACTAATACAGGGAAAAGCTTCGATATCGAAAAATTTAGAGCCGCTTTCAATCCTGCCCAGCGTGAAGCTCATTCAGCATATATATCCGTACAGGGGGCTAGAATAAGCCCAAAGCTGTATAAGATAATCTCGGAAATCTCACCTCTACCAGTGAAGAATGCTAGTTGTACAGGACCAAGAGAATTAGCCACTCCTCCTGTTGAGGAGAATCTGCCAGAATTACTGACCTGGTATTCTAGGGAACTACTTGAGCAAACGGCCTGTATGAGAATGACCGATATCTCCTCACGCAGGCAGCTAACAGAAGACCCTGCCTTAAAGGGAATCATCTATCATACTGTTAAATTCTGCGATTTCTACGAATTTGAAAGTGCCAAGCTACAAAAGGAATCCGAGATACCCCAAGTAAATATCGAAACTGACTGGGTAGAACAAGAAAATAACGGACAGTTAATCACTCGCTTGGAAGCCTTTTTTGAAACTTTGAACAAGGATCGTAAGGACCTTAATACCCGTACCAATTCCACCCGTTCTAATATCCCTTCCTACTATGCAGGGATAGATATAGGCTCCACTACAACTAATGTAGTGATCCTAGATCAACAAAAAAAGATAGTCGCTTCAGCTATAGTTCCTACTGGATCGCGAACTGTAAAAAGCTCCAATCTTGCTCTCTCTCAAGCCTTAAAAGCAGCAAATCTGTCCCGGGAACAATTAAGCAATACTGTCTCCACTGGTTATGGTCGAACTAATATTACTTTCCGAGACAAAGATGTCACAGAGATTACCTGTCACGCTAAAGGGGCTCATTACCTGAATCCTGCCGTTCGGACCGTTATTGATATTGGCGGACAGGACAGTAAGATTATTAGGCTTGACTCTACTGGAGGGGTAAAGGATTTTGCTATGAACGATAAATGCGCTGCCGGTACTGGCCGCTTCCTGGAAATGATGGCTCGCTCCCTACAGTTGGATTTGCTTGAGATGAGCCAGTTAGGACTCACTTACGATGAAGATATCACAATCTCCAGTATGTGCTCTGTTTTTGCCGAGTCAGAAGTCATCTCTCTCATCGCCGCTAATAAAAAAATTGATGATATTATCCACGGTATTAATAAATCTGTAGCCTCCAGGGTCTTAGCCTTGCTAAAACGCGTAGGCAGTGAGGAAGAATATATGGTGACAGGCGGCGTCTCCAAAAATACTGGTCTTGTCAATACGATTGAGAGACAATTAGGTGCCAAGCTCTATGTCTATGCAGAATCTGAGATTTGTGGCGCCCTAGGCGCAGCCCTCATCGCTGCCGGAGATTGAACCTGATCGTGGGGC
>JAPXME010000098.1:0-4398 GCA_033809185.1 Clostridiaceae bacterium | reverse complement strand
TTAACCCCCAAAAACGCAATTTATGAAAGTGGTGGAAAGTCTTGAAGGTTAATTATATCTATCATAGCTGCTTTTTAGTGGAAACTAACGAATCGTACTACCTATTCGATTACTACAAAGGAGAACTGCCAAAGCTCGACAAAGATAAACCTATTATCGTCTTTGGCAGTCACTTCCATCCAGACCACTACAATTCCAAGATCTTCTCCCTCTTAAAAGAGATAGGAATGAATAATATCTTTGCCGTTCTAGCTGATGATATTTTTAAAAAAAATTACCCTGAAGGTATTGAAGTGCTGAGGGTAGCAGCCAATAAAAGCTATGAGCTAGCTCGGGGCGAAAAGCTTGAGACGCTACTTTCCACCGATAGCGGCGTAGCATTTCTCCTGACGACAAGCGAAGGCACCATCTACCATGCGGGAGATTTAAACGATTGGACTTGGGAAGGTGAGGGCGAGAAAGATAATAAAGAAATGCAGGCAAACTACCGACAGGAGATTGATAAACTTAAGGGAAGAAACATCGATATTGCCTTTATTCCCTTAGATCCCAGACAGGAGCAGCATTATGCTGCTGGTATGACTTATTTCTTATCAACCGTCGCTGTAAAGAAAGTATATCCCATGCATTACTGGAAAAAGGCCAAGCTTATCGACAAATTCTTGCAGGAATATCCCCAATACACTGGTATTGTGCAGTATACAGAAGAATAACAGAACCGGAGTACCTACGCTCGTCAAAGGTACTCCGGTTCTTTTTATTCTTGCATCTTGTATTTGTCCCTACTGGCCTGGAGAATCTTTTTCGCTAGAGCCCAAGATTCTTCATCTATTTCTCGTGGAGCTAACACCACTTCTTTAATATAAGAGAATCTCTTTTTCAGCTCAATGGCCACAATGTTATCTAGGGTTAACTGCATTGAAGGACAACTGCTGCAGCCTCCTAATAATCTCACAGTAAGAACGCCATCCTTAAAATCGACTACTTCCACATCACCATGATGTTGTCGCAAATAAGGTCGGACTTCCTTTTCTAGAACTTCTTCAAACTCTCCCAACATTGAAATTCCTCCCTTCCTTTCCCGATTAGTCTCAACTAAACCACACATCTCTTATTCTACACGATCAAAGCTGGTTAAAACCAGGACCAACTATCTATTACCAAGAACCAGGAAAAGCATTTGCCCTTGTATTAAAAAATCGCTTAAATAATAGGCGGAGCAGAATAAAAGCTATAATAACTAGGCTTATCCATTGTGAAGTCGAAATACCACTGAACTTGCCACGGATTTCATCATACCTGAAGAATTCTAAAATGAATCTCATTAAGGCATAAAGCAGAAAATACAGATAAGTGGCCCTCGTCTTAGATTTAGACCCGCTAGTGAACAAAAGTAGAATGATAAAAAGTACAATATTCAGGGCTGCCTCAATTAGTTGGACCGGCAACAAGCTGACATTAACCGGCGTCCCACCTACTGGGTTTTTATAGATTACACCCAGTGGCGAATCCGTAGGTATTCCATAACAACATCCAGCAAAAAAGCAGCCTATTCGTCCAAAGGCATGAGCCAAAGGTAAAGTCGGAATTACCGGATTTAAGAAATCAGTAAGGCTTACCTTAGCTATCTTGCTTCCCAAAAAGGCTCCGATAAACCCTGAGACTAACCCACCGTAAAAAACAATTCCTCCACCAATCAACCCAACAATTTCGCCGTTTCTCACTAATTCAATCACACCAGAAAAAGAGTATGTGGCAAAAAGATAAAAAATCCAACCGCCTAACAAAGCCCAACCTAAAGCAGTGGCAATTATAGTAAGTAGATCTTCTACAAGCAAGCCCGCTTTCTTACATCTATATGAGGAAATAAGAAAAGCAACAATTACTCCTAAGGTCATCATCAAACCATACATAGGTATCTGGCGACCTAAGATATTAATAAATGGCAACATAATTTCACCTCCCCACCCATCAACGCAATCAGAGATTGCTGATAGATTCCGGGAACCTTGTTGTTCTACTCTCTATAAATTCTTTTGTCAATTTTATCTATCCCTTCGTGCCAGATTCCACGGCAGTTCCACGATTCTAGGGACTAATTAAACGAAAAAGGACTATTATGAATAGACTAAACCGTCCATTCTATAATAATCCCTTTCTTCATTACTACCTAACTTATTGAGCAGAATTGAAGCTTATTCTTCTCTGAAATCCTCTTTCCCTGCTCCACATAAAGGACAGGTCCAACTGTTCGGTACGTCCTCCCATTTGGTTCCTGGAGCAACTCCGTTTTCCGGATCTCCAGCAGCCTCATCATAAACATACCCGCAAAGTGTGCATACATATTTTTTCATTCCAAATCCCTTCTTTCCTTAGATTTTTATATTACGGCGACGGTCATGGATGACCTAGTGCCGCAGTGCCATAACTTCATTTATCCTTCAGCTTAGTATAGAATTCCTTACCATATTCACGAAGTTTTAGTAATGTTTCCTCATCAGGAGTCCACATAGTGCGGAAACCTTCATCGATCAGCTCAAATCCAGCTTTGCTCAGTAGTTCATTAATCAGTATTACAGATTCACCACTCCAACCATAACTACCGAAGGCTGCAGCAGCTTTATTTTTCATTTTTAGTCCACGCATCAATTCTAGGATACCGGCAATGGAATAGAGTAAACCATTATTTACAGTGGGTGACCCTATTAAAACCGCCCGGGAACGGAATACTTCCGTTATAATATCTGTTTTATCAGTTCTGGAGGAATTATATAGTTTCACCGTTAGCTCCGGAGCAGCTATCCCAATACCTTCGGCTATTGCTTCCGCCATTCTCCGCGTCCCATTCCACATAGTGTCATAAACTATTGTTATTTGATTCTCTGCGTAGTTATCAGCCCACTGCAGATACCTTTCAATTATCTGCGTAGGGTTGTCCTTCCATATCACACCATGGCTTGGACAAATCATGGACAGCGGTAAATTGAGGCTTAGAATTTCGTTAATCTTTTTAGTGACCTGCGAACTAAAAGGCGTCAAGATGTTAGCATAGTACTTCAAGGCCTCTGTCTCCAATTCAAACTTATCAACTGTGTCATTATACAGAGACTCTGACGCATAATGTTGACCGAATCCATCATTACTAAAAAGGATATTCTCTCCGCTCATATATGTGAACATCGTATCTGGCCAATGAAGCATGGGAGCCTCAATGAAGGTGAGGGTACTATCCCCAATATCTAGCGTATCACCGGTTTTCACCGTAACAAAGTTCCAATCCTGGTGATATTGTCCCTTGATTGATTTAACCCCATTGGCTGTGCAATAAATAGGAGTATCAGGGATTTCTCTCATCAACTCAGGCAGAGCCCCGCTATGGTCTACTTCTCCATGATTGAGGATGATATAGTCGATTTCATGTAAATCAATATTCTGTTTTAGCTGAGCAACGAATTCAGTGTCATAAGGTTTCCAAACGGTATCAATGAGCACATTCTTTTTATCCCGGATAAGGTAGGAGTTATAGGAAGAGCCTCTGTGTGTAGAGTATTCATCACCGTGGAATTTCCTTAACTCCCAGTCAATTTTGCCTACCCAAGTAACTTTCTCGGTTATTTTTCTTTCCATAATCATTCCCCTTTTTATTGTAAGGCCGTTACTACTGGCCTCACAATAAATTATTTCCCGTTTTCCTCAGCTATGTATGTTGGAGCGTTTTTCGGGCTTTTGCCTTTAATCACTTTATGATAATAAGCATAAGTCATCGGCTCGTCATCAGAAAGAATATCAGCGTCTTTAACCTTTCCCAAAAATACAGTATGAGTATCAGTTTCCATTTTGTTAATAACTTCGCAAGTAATATAGGCGCAGGCCTCTTTGACTACAGGCATTCCGTCTTTTATTTCATATGGCACTTTAGCAAATTTGTCTTTGTCCTTTCCGGAGTGAAAGCCAAAAGTACCGATTACTATAGGAGTTATTTTCTCTCCTAAAACTGAAACAGCGAATTTCCCTGATTTGTCAATACATTGATTAGTATAGTTATTGTGATTAACACTAACGGCAATAGTAGCAGGGTCTGAGGTAATCTGCATAACACTGTTAACCGTGCAACCGGTTGGACGCTCTCCATCCCACACAGAAAGTACATAAACCCCGTAAGACAAATTTCTAAAAGCGTTGCTATTCATCTAACCATCTCCTTTCGCTTACTACTTCTGCATATTTGTAAAAATATCCTCTGAAATACCAACCTTATCTTTTACCAAAAACATATAGTAATAATTACTATTTGCCTTTAAGATAGCATATATTCACAAAAAAAGACAGTTATTAAAGCATTTATTTTTTAAATTTTTTTTGCAAAGTTTGCTTGACACAAAATGCAAAGCGTGCTAT
>JAPXME010000097.1:0-7168 GCA_033809185.1 Clostridiaceae bacterium | reverse complement strand
TTGATGTTATCGCCAGGCATACACATTTCTACTCCTTCAGGCAGCATAGCTACACCTGTTACGTCTGTTGTACGGAAGTAGAACTGAGGTCTATAACCGTTGAAGAATGGGGTATGACGACCACCTTCTTCTTTGGTCAGTACGTATACTTCTCCGGTAAATTTGGTGTGAGGCTTGATGGAACCGGGCTTAGCCAATACTTGACCACGCTCGATTTCTGTCTTATCTACACCACGAAGTAAAGTTCCAATGTTGTCACCAGCCTGAGCCTGATCCAGCATTTTACGGAACATCTCTACACCGGTTACTACTGTCTTTCTAGCTTCATCTGATAAACCAACAATTTCTACTTCGTCGCCGACTTTTACGACACCGCGTTCTACTCTACCTGTGGCTACTGTTCCACGACCGGTGATGGAGAACACGTCCTCTACTGGCATCAAGAAAGGCTTATCGGTATCTCTTTCTGGATCTGGAATATACTCGTCTACGGCATTCATTAATTCCATAATCTTGTCGGCCCATTCGCCATCCGGATCTTCTAATGCTTTTAAACCGGAACCACGGATAATGGGAATGTCATCTCCAGGGAATTCATACTGGTTCAAGAGTTCTCTTACTTCCATCTCTACCAGCTCTAATAGCTCTTCATCGTCTACCATGTCTGTTTTGTTCAGCCATACAACGATGTATTTTACACCTACGTTCCTTGCTAAGAGAATATGCTCTCTAGTCTGAGGCATAGGACCGTCTGTAGCTGATACTACCAAGATAGCTCCGTCCATCTGAGCGGCACCAGTGATCATGTTCTTAACATAGTCAGCGTGACCTGGGCAGTCTACGTGGGCATAGTGTCTTTTTTCTGTTTCATATTCTACGTGGGAAGTAGAAATCGTTATCCCACGTGCTTTCTCTTCAGGTGCTTTGTCAATCTGATCATAGGCTACCTCTTGAGAGAGCCCGCGCTTACCTAATACATAGGTGATAGCTGCTGTGGTTGTTGTCTTACCGTGGTCAACGTGACCGATTGTCCCAATATTTACGTGGGGCTTTGTGCGTTCAAACTTTGCTTTCGCCATTTTCTAAGTATACCTCCTTAGTATTACACTTTATGGGTTAATCCCGTTCATAATAGACCCTTCACTATCAGATGTTTCCATTCGTCCCCAACATATTACAATATTTATTTCTACCTGTCAAACACTAACTGTACCCTCAATAAATAGGTAGTTAGTAAGGGTTCAAATCCCTTCTCCGTTATATTAAAAACCCCTTTGCATACGCAAAGGGTTTATCTTCATTTGGTGGCGGCGCAGGGATGCAGTCCCTTCGGTTCTGCCCTCCTCACCCTTGCGGGTTCGGACCGCACGGCTAAAAACGCTTCACCGGAGCGTTTTCTATACGCCGTGCGCCCTCTTAGGGTTCAAATCCCTTCTCCGTTATATTAAAAACCCCTTTGCATACGCAAAGGGTTTATCTTCATTTGGTGGCGGCGCAGGGATTTGAACCCCGGACACTACGGGTATGAACCGTATGCTCTAGCCAACTGAGCTACGCCGCCATATAAAACTGGAGCTAGCGACCGGAATTGAACCGGTGACCTCATCCTTACCAAGGATGCGCTCTACCTACTGAGCTACGCCAGCATATGGTTGCGGGAGGAGGACTTGAACCTCCGACCTCCGGGTTATGAGCCCGACGAGCTACCAGCTGCTCCATCCCGCGATGTGGTGTCAGGATTAAAATGTTATCTTAGTTTATCCCTTGTGTCAAGGGAAATATTTGGTGGAGAGAGAAGGATTCGAACCTTCGAAGGCAATGCCAGCAGATTTACAGTCTGCCCCCTTTGGCCAACTCGGGTATCTCTCCATATTATAACCTTGATAACTTGATAAATTAATGGAGCCGACGATGGGACTCGAACCCGCAACCTGCTGATTACAAGTCAGCTGCTCTGCCAGTTGAGCTACGTCGGCATTGACTGACGATAGATATTATATAACAAATCTCTACCTTAGGTCAAGGCTTTATTACCCGTTATTTATTGGTTATTTATTAGCAATATGTATTACTGCTCCCTCTTTTCTAAATAGCGTTCGAGCTTTCTTTTTACACGTTGTAAAGCGTTGTCAATTGATTTTACATGGCGGTTTAATTCAACTGCAATCTCTTGATAGGTCTTGCCTTCCAGATACGACATTAGAACCTGCCATTCTAGGGAGCTCAAGATTTCTCCCATCTTTTCTTCAATATCGGAAAATTCTTCACGATTAATAATCAATTCTTCCGGATCGGTAATTTTCGTACCAGAAATAATATCTAGTAAGGTTCGGTCGGATTCTTCATCATATATTGGCTTATTCAAAGATATATAGGAATTTAAGGGGATATGCTTCTGACGAGTTGCTGTCTTTATTGCTGTTATAATCTGTCGAGTTATACATAATTCCGCGAAAGCTCGAAAGGATGCTAGTTTATCGAAACGAAAATCCCGAATAGCTTTATAGAGCCCAATCATACCTTCTTGGATTATATCTTCTCTGTCGGCTCCTATTAGAAAATAAGAGCGCGCTTTAGCCCTCACAAAATTTTTGTATTTCTGAATTAAATATTCTAGAGCTTCATTATCTCCGCCCCTTGCTAATTCGACAATTGTTTCATCCTCAAGAGTATCATAAGTTGCGATTTCGCGCTGTGCGCTTAGTCTCATATACTGACCGCCCCCGTCCCCCTCAATTACTACAAACCGACTTAAAAAACTAGAAAGGATAAGAAAAATAATACGTTACTTTGCCTAAATTTACATACAATTATAAAAATTGCAAATAAACAAGGCTTAGTAACAACTTGTCTACCCTACTAAACAATTATACTTACACTTTCTTGTGACGTCAAGGCATAGTAAAAATTACCCAGTCGGGTTTTCCCTAGAGCTCCGCTGTCTTATAACCTCATACATCACCAAGGAAGCTGCCACCGAGACATTAAGAGAGTTAACTTGGCCCTTCATGGGTATGCCAATAAGAAAGTCACACTTCTCCTTAACCAACTTACTAAGACCTTTTCCCTCGCTACCCATCACAATTCCTAAGGGGCCTTGTAAATCAGCTTCAAAATATATTTGTTCTGCATCTTGATCTGTACCAGCAATCCAAAAACCCTTTTTCTTAAGATCATCAATAGTCTGGGAAAGATTAGTTACCCTAGAAACATTAACATACTCAATTGCTCCGGCAGAAGCTTTGGCTACGCCCGCTGTAAGAGGGACTGCCCTGTGTTTGGGGATGATGACGCAATGAACACCACAAGCGTCAGCAGTTCTTAATATTGCGCCTAAGTTATGGGGATCCTCTATACAGTCTAAGAGTAGGAATAATGGTACTTCTCCACGCTCCTGCACAGTTTCAAGTACTTCATCCCATTCCACATACTCTTTAGCCGCCCCTTGGGCCATAATACCCTGATGGTTTTCACCTGCAGCCAGGTAATCAAGTTGTTTTTTCTCCACATACTGCACAAGAATGTTCCGTTTTTTGGCTAAAGCTAAGATCTCCTGCATGGAAGTAATATTAGCACCTTTGGCTATCAATAGCTTGTTAATAGGTCTTCCGGCCCTTAAGGCCTCTAAAACCGGGTTTCTACCTAATAAATAATCCATTATTATTGTTTCCTTTCCCGCTTACAAGCTGAAAAATCACTTTTATAAATAGCTTCTATAAATCAAAGATTGCGGAATTTTTCCCGGATTTCTTGAGTTTTTCCGCAAGTAAATGATCCTTCCGGACAAGGGCCGGATACACAAGCAGGGCCGGCTTGAGCAAAAATATTGGGGGCAGCTTCTTTGACTAACCTTAACATTCTGGTTGCCAGCTCTCTAATCTCCCATTGAGCTCTATTGCAGCAACGCAAGGAGAAAAAATGAAGGAGTTCCCTAGCGTTCATTGTTAGAACCATTTTAGTTTCTGCAGCATTCGGCAGAATAAACCGTGCATCCTCCGGAGCAGGTTCTCCGTTCTCTTCAAGCTTTGCTAACCAAAAATCATACCAGCCTTGAATCGTCTCCATTTGTTGGTGATAAATCTGAAGATACTCTTCACCTAAGTCCGCAATACGCGGCGGTACTACGTAATCGAAGACACCATCACTGTTTTTCTGAGAATGTTCGCTGACATAGCGTTGGGATTGGACACTAAAGCTGGCAATACGGTGCCTCGTTATCTGAGCCAAAAGAGCCCTGGATACACCTTCGATAGCAAAGGTGAAGCTGGCGTGTTCCAAGGGGGATAAATGTTCCATCCCCATTAGCTTAGTAATAAAACCGCCCTGTTCTTTTTGCTGAATCCCTGCCTCTAGCTTGTCCACATCCGCAGAGGAATAGCACATTTTTGCCCCCATGGCTACAATCTCCTCTGGGTTAGGCGTATGCTTGAGCAGACGCACCTTTAATTCTCTGCGAGCCATAATCTCCCCGCCCCCTTATCTCTCTTGTTACTCCTTATTTTCCTCAGTAAATAAATACTCCAGTAGATATTGCAAGCGCTCCTCTTGTTTATCTAGAAAAAGATATCCTATTAAAGCCTCAAAGCCAGTAGCAATCCGATACTGCTGAAGATCGGCATTTTTCGGCACTGTTCCTGATTTAGCATTGCGTCCGCGCCGAGCTATATCCTTTTCTTCCTCGCTTAGGACAGGCTCCAGCCTTCGCAAGAAATCAGCTTGACTGGAAGCCCGTACTAAATTTGCTGCATCTTGATTTAAATTATGAACTTTTACCCCACCCTTGGCTACTAGATACATTCTAACATAGAGCTCAAAGACGGCATCACCAATATAGGCTAAAACTAAAGAAGAACATTCCTTAGGGTCATGCGTATAAACCCACAAGCTAACCCCTCCTCACTCTATTCCCGGAAATACCAGCGTACTCCTTGAGGCGTATCCTCTAAGATTACACCTTTTTCTTTCAGTTGATCTCTTATCTGATCAGCTAGCTGATAATCCTTGCTTTTTCTGGCTTCCTGCCTTTTTTCAATCAGAGCTTCTATCTCTTCTTTCAATTCCTCCTGACCTTTTTGGCCCGCTGAATCAAGCTCCAAGCCCAGAACTTCAGTTAACTCAGCAAAAAGTTTTCCGGCAAGAAATAGCTCCTGCTTTTTCTGTGGTTCATTGACTACTGCAGTAATCAACCCGTTGATGGCATGAGCTAATTCGAATAATACCGCGATAGCTAGAGCAGTATTAAAATCATCATTCATAGCCTCCATAAAGCGGATCTTATAGTCCAACCATTCGCCGGTCAGTTCACCCTCTGCTAATATCTGTTGTTCAGATTTAGTCCCTGATTTTCCTTCCTCAAGGACATTATTTTTCCAGGCCTCTTTCAGTAAGCGATTAGTCGTCTGTAACCTCTCTAGTCCTTTTTGGGCTGCAGCTAACTTTTGGTCATCAAAATCTAAAGGACTGCGGTAATGAGTGGACAACAGATAAAACCGCACTACTGCACCAGGAAACTTCTGCAAAATATCCCGCAGTAAAAAGAAATTACCCAAGGATTTCGACATTTTCTCCTGATTTATGGTGATAAAACCGTTATGCAACCAGTAACGGGCCATTTGGGACCCGTGACAAGCCTCCGATTGAGCAATCTCGTTTTCATGATGAGGGAAAATTAAGTCCATCCCTCCCGCATGAATATCAAAGGTTTCTCCCAGATATTCATGGGACATAGCCGAACATTCAATATGCCAGCCCGGACGCCCTTCGCCCCAGGGACTACTCCAGGACGGTTCCCCTGCCTTTGCCTTTTTCCAAAGAGCAAAATCAGCAGGATGCCGTTTCTGTTCAGCAACTTCAACACGTGCTCCAGCCTGCAAATCATTCAAATCTCTTTTGGAAAGCTTACCATAATCAGTAAACTTGGATACCTCAAAATATACATCGCCTTCGCTTTCATAGGCATAGCCCTTTTCGACCAAAGCTTGAACAAGCTCAATAATATTCCCAATATGTTGGCTAACCTTTGGATGAATTGTGGCCCGGCGAACATTAAGAGCCTCAGCATCCTGGAAATATTCCTCCACATAAAAAGCAGCCAGTTCCAAAGGATTCTGCTTCTCTTCCAGGGCTTTATTAATAATTTTGTCATCCACATCAGTAAAATTTTGAACATAAGTTACTTCATGGCCTAAGTATTCCAGATAACGTCTCACTGTATCAAAAACCACTAAAGGTCGGGCGTTACCTAAATGAATGTAATTATAGGTTGTAGGGCCGCAAACATACATACCTACTTTACCTTCTTCTAAAGGAACAAAAGGCTCTTTTCTTCCGCTCAAGGTATTATACACTTGCAATTCATTCTGTTTCATTTTTTACATCCTTTCTTTCAGCCAGCTGAGCTTCCAATTTTTCTATCCGCTCTTGGAGACTTTGGATAGCCTCGGCAACCGGGTCGTCTAATTTATGATGTTCTAGGTTAATAATCGCTTGTCTTTCTTGTTCTTCATCCTTGACAACAGGACGACCGGGTACGCCAACCACAGTGGAGTTGGGGGGCACTTCTTTTAACACAACGGACCCTGCACCTATCCGTACATTATCGCCAACTTTAAAAGAACCTAAAACCTTGGCACCAGCACTGATAACAACATTATTACCGATTGTTGGGTGCCGCTTGCCCTTCTCCTTACCGGTTCCACCTAGAGTCACACCTTGATAGATAGTGACATTATCACCGATTTCTGTCGTCTCACCTATTACAATACCCGCCCCGTGGTCAATAAATAAACCTTCGCCAATTTTGGCCCCAGGATGAATTTCGATCTGGGTAAAAAAACGGCTGATCTGAGAAATAACTCTAGCCAGGACATACCACTTCCTACGGTAGAGGGCATGAGCAATTCTGTGAGCAAATATAGCATGCACTCCTGGATAACAGAGAATAACCTCTAAAGTATTTTTAACAGCAGGATCTCTCTCAAATACTACCCTGATATCATTTTTTATTCGCTTAAACATCCTAACCGACCTCCACTATAAATTAAAGTAGAAGATAAAAAACCCTTCGCCCACACAGAGGCGAAGGGTCTTCGCGGTCCCACTCTGCTTATATCAGCATCAACTGGTAAACTAGTAAACTTAATTTCAATTAAGATAATGCTGATACAAC
>JAPXME010000096.1:0-7175 GCA_033809185.1 Clostridiaceae bacterium | reverse complement strand
GATGCACCTTCAGCTAGGGTTTCAGCAGCAAATGCTGCCATAGGAACCAGGGTCATCATTAACGCAACAATCGTTAAGATGGCAATTAATTTTTTAGTTTTCAAAACTATATCCCTCCTTAGAATTTTCAAGGTTCTTCACTCTCTGTCTTTGACAGGGAGTCTGTGCCAGGATACATTACTATATCCCGGGGGTGGTTCCCACTAGGAACCCTACGTTTTACCTATGTAGTTTATCTCAGCTCTAGGTGGCCGTATCCCCCCTTTCACAGCGTTAAAAACAATTAACCTAAATCTTAAACTTTTAGCAATCTTTTTGCCAAATAATTAAATTCAATACTAAACGATCATAATACGAAAGCATAAATTTGGCAAGTACTACAAAACATTATACCACACACTAAATTCAAGTCAACTAGAAGATAGTGAGGAAAATTTGGAATAATCCCTATCTCTAGGTTTATATTCGCCATTTTACAGCAATTACCTGCTTGTGCGTGTCCTTTTTTTAGAAAAAAGCTTTTGACCTAATATTTTTATAACAAATCTCGGTAGAGCTGTCATGCGCCAAAAGCGTTTAGGTTCTTTACTAAGCCGGTATAACCATTCTAGGCCTGCTTTCTGCATCCACTTGGGTGCCCGATTGACCTTGCCGGCTAGGACATCGAAGGAACCTCCGACGCCAATGGCAATAGTTGCATTTAACTGGGACAAGTGTTCTTGAATAAATATCTCTTGTCTTGGCGCCCCCATACCTACCAATAAAATATCTGGCTTACTTTGAGCTATATTCTCCACAACATCTTGGATTTCCTCTTGGGAATAGTATCCGTCTCGGTAACCAGCAATCTGTAACAGAGGATGCTTGCTTAGTGTAGCTAAGACTGCCTTTTCCACAACCTCTGGAGCTGCCCCTAGAAAATATAGTTTCCAACCCTTGGCCTCGGCCAGATTGAATAGTTGCTGAACTAAATCAATTCCGGTAACTCTTTCTGGCAGAGGATTGCCTAATAGCTTGGCTGCCCAGATAACCCCGGAGCCATCAGCCGTAATTAAGTCTGCTTTGTTGATCATTCGGAAGAATTCCGGCTCCCTATTAGCTTTATGTATAATCTCAGCGTTGGCAGTCACCACATGGCGGGACTTTCCCTGCTCCACCATGATCCGAATCCAATCCAGAACTTCAGCCATGGTCATTTTAGCGACTGGGATACCTAGGATTGATACCGTTTCAATCTTCATAGACGCTATTCTCCTGACTTTGTTCCCGATCTTCTGAAATTTTTTCGAGATATATTTTATTTACTATCTCTGAAACTGCACTTTCATCGGCAATCCAGTAGCTACCGCCATCAATGTCTTCAGGTCCACCGGGAATCATAATCGTCTCTAACTCTATATTTTCCAAGTCTCGAAGTTTATTGCCTATGGTAATCATCTTGGTCAGGCTAAGATCCGTCTTAACGTGTTTGTTTAACTCCCGCAAAAGATCGGGAATCTTCCAAATAGTTGAGAATTGATTAGCCTGCTCACCCAAGGCTTGCAGAAATTTTTGTTGTCTCTTAATCCTGCCAATGTCTGCTGTGCCGTCATCTCTCCAGCGTACATAAGAGAGAGCATCGTGACCACTGAGTTTTTGCAGACCCGGCTGTAGGTCGATATCCTCCAAAGGCACGTACATCCTATATTCCACATTAAGGGTAATACCTCCCAGGATATCGATAATTCCTTCAAAGCCTTCAAAATTTGTTTCTACATAATAATGAACAGGAATACCTAGAAAATCTTTTACTGTATCCACGACCAGTTCTGGTCCGCCATAGGCATGGGCGTGATTTATTTTTGTTTTGCCTTTACGGCCGGGAATGGCTACCCTGGTGTCTCGGGGTATAGATATTAAATAGACTTTTTTCTCTGTTAGATTCATAGAGGCTAAGATAATGGTGTCAGAACGGGCCGGTTCATTCTCCCGCTGATCTACACCTAAGAGCAGCACATTCAGAATTTCATCCTTAGCATTGACAACTTCGGGTTCAAATTCACCCTCCACGTCTTGAGGGATCAAAGGATCCATTACTGAAGTTCCAATCTTGTAGCCAATCCAGCCACAGATTAGAAAAAAGATTGCTAATAGAACCCAAGCTCCGGGTTTAAGCCGGCGTTTTTTCCGGCGTTTTAGCGGCGGCATTACTATCTCCTTCTCGTCAACATTGTCAAGGTTGACTTCTTTTTCCTTATCACTATCTTCGGCGACATCATGAACATTAGTATTATTATTGAAGCCATATGCACCGAAGTCATATTCATGGAAATCCTGACCATTGTTATTGCTGTCATCGAAATTATTTTCTAAGAAGTTGTTATCATTGTCCTTATTGTCAGTCATTAAGTTCCTCCACTGCAACTTGAATCGATTTATTTGCCACATCTGATATTCCATTAATCTGGTCTGTGTCAGGTACCCAGTACCAGAGTCCGTCTATCTTTTGATTTTTGCCCGGTAGTACTTGGCTCTCAATGCCTATCTCCATGATTTCCGGGGCAATCCGTCCTAAGGCAATCATTTCTTTGGCCGTGAGGTCAGTCTTCACATTATCCTGAGCTATTTGTACGAATTGTCCTAGTTTACTTATGTTCTCAGTCCGCAAGACTTTTTCCAAAAGTATTTTGATGGCTTCTTGTTGCCGTTCAACCCGGTCTATATCACCGTTCTTGGTATCTCGGAAACGAACATAGGCTAATACTTGTTCGCCATTAAGATGCTGCAGACCCGGTTGTAAATCAATGCCTTCCAAGGGTACATACATCCGAACCGGTACATCAATTTCTAAGCCCCCTACTGCATCCACTAGACTTACTAGGCTCTTGAAATCAATAATAGCATAACGATCTAATTTGATACCAAGAAAATCACTGACGGTTTGCTGAGTTAATTCCAAACCGCCGTAAGCATAGGCGGCGTTAATCTTATCCCAGGCCCCTTTGACTTTCACTCTAGTGTCCCGGGGGATGGAAAGGAGCTTTGCTTGATTAGTCTCGCCGTCAATGGTGGCTACCATAATGGTATCTGTCCTATTGCCAATCCCTTGGCGACCATCTAATCCCAAGATTAGAATATTGAATTCTCCGAATTGAGGTTTTTCTGGCACTTCATTGGTGGATTGTGGTTCCTGGGTCACATTAAAAGGTAGCCGAAAATAGTAATCAAAAGCAAGATATCCTGCCAGCAGAATAATTGCTACTGATGCAATAATAATCAGGGTCTTAGAGGTAAGCATTTTTTTCATTCCTACCACCATACTTTCCAACATACTTTCCTTTTTCAAGAATCCCCTTTGTAGATTACTTCTCTCGTTGCAGTAGCTAGATACTAACTATTATTAGCGAAGAATAATTGCTGTCCGCGTATTATCGTCCCAGTCAACTGTCGCACCCATGTATTCTCCTACAAAGCGCAGAGGTACCATAGTTCTTTCACTGACAATTACCGGAGCTACATCTAGAGTTATATTTTTGCCATTTAGTCTAGCTGTCTTTTTGCCTATGAAGAGTTCAATTTTGATGTCATCAATAGAATAGGTTACCTTACGGCTGGCATCCTCCCAATCTACCTGAGCTCCTAAGGCCTCTCCGATAAAGCGCATTGGAACCATAGTCCGATCACTCCTGATGACAGGGGCAACATCTAAGTTCTTCGCCTGATCATCAACGTAGGCCGTCTTATGTCCGATTGTAACCCTAACCTCTGTGGTTAGCTGCCGTTGTAGCTGGCGTAAGGACTCGTTGAGAGCCGCTAAAGTAGCCTGCAGATTATTAATCTGGTTCTCCAGCGGTGTAGTAGTCTTGATTAAATAATTATCGAAAAAGATTTTGGTCATTAGCTGTTCCTCAGCCATAAGAGGTATGGCCACAAGGAGCATGAGGATCAATAGAACGCTAATGATACGTATAAGATACTTTTTCATAGCCACCTCAACCTTTAGGGAGGAAAATGCCTCTCTTTACAAGGTATCATTTTCTGTCCCAATTTTCATCTGGATTTTTTTCCGTCCTTAACCTAAATAATACAGAACAACTGATAGCAGCAATGAGGATTGATGATATTGAGCTACATTTATACAGATGTAATTATTCAAAAAATGTTCCCTATATTATAACATAACAACATAGCAAAAGAGGAACTTCTTTCTAAGGAGATCCAAGCAATTATTAATGAATGAATATTTTCTTAAGGATTCCAAAGTCGCATGACTACCAATTCATTTGGGGTGAAATTTTCACGCGATAAATTAGACCCTTCTGGGGTGAAGTTTTTATAAAGTATTGACAGACTTGGAAAAAAACGAGGGAGCCGCTTTAGGAACAGCCTCCCCCTTTCAATTTTTTCTTCCTTATTTCTTCCTTATTATACTGCTATAATATCGCTTTCTCGATATTATCTTGCTTTTCTCGGCTTTTCTCACTTTCGTTATGATTATTCTGCTGATTCATTATCTGGTACGTCTGCTGTAGTCGCAGCTTTTTGTATGTCCATATCCCGTTTTAACTGCTTGTAAAGCATTGCGGCTAGGCCGAAATTTTGTGGGGATTTGGAGATGAGCTTACTGTATTCGGTATCCAGCATATCCTTGTAGATGGAAGAACCTAAGCTCTCTTCTACCAGAGTACTTTTTGGTACGGTCGCTCGCATCTGACGCAAGAGCTGATTGATGAAAATTGCCTCCATCTCTTGACAAGCTGCCATTAATTCCCGGTCATCTTGTTCATTTTGGACTTTTTTCAGTACGGCTTGAAAATCCTTCTCGCCCTTGTTCAAGCGAGGATCTTGGAGGGCTTTTTCCGTCAAAGGATTATTGCCCTGCAAGGGGTTTATTGTAGTCATTTAGCCTACCCCCTAGCGTTTCAGATTATTGGTTAAGGACATCATATCGTCCGAGGTTTGAATAGACTTGCTGTTTATCTCATAAGCCCGTTGAGCCATAATCATTTTAACCATTTCTTCAACTATTTGCACGTTAGAGCCTTCCGTAAATCCGGAGTGTACCGAACCTAAGCCGTTTTTGGTCGGCTGGTCGAGGGTGATTGTCCCTACTACTTCATTGGCCTTAAAAAGGGTACCGCCAATGGATTCCAGGGCCAACGGATTAGTAAAGGCGGCCAATTCGATGACCGGACCATTAGCACCGTCTACTTTTTCGGTAGCGATTATGCCTTCCTCACTGATGCTAATCTCATCTGTATCTGTATCTGGTTGGATATATTTCAGGCTTTTACCTGCCACGCTAACATTGCCACCGGTGGGATTAGCATTACCTTTGGAAGATAGCACTCTGTACCCTGCCGCATTGATCAGATATCCTTCGGTGTCTAGTCTAAAATTACCTGCCCGGGTATAACCTACTTCTCCGTTAGGAAGGTGTACCATAAAATACCCGTCACCTTGAATAGCCAAATTCAACGGATTGGACGTTTCCTCCAAATAGCCGCTTTCTAGCTCTATAGGAGTGCCTATTACACGAACTCCATTACCTACCTCTATTCCCGTAGGATTAAAAAACCCGATCCCAGAATAAGCCGGCTGTCTAATGCTCTGATATAGAAGGGATTGGAACTCAACCCGGCTCTTCTTAAACCCGGTGGTATTGACGTTAGCCAAGTTATTAGCAATAACGTCCATGTATAGTTGTTGCGCCTGCATACCAGAACTAGCAGTATAAAGTGAACGCATCATAATACTTTTCCTCCTCTTGCTTTTTGGGTGAAACTGTTGTACATTCAGACAGTTTCAAAGGTTTCCTCAGTCGGTCGGAAACCTAGGAGGCTTCTGCAAAGCAGGCCAGCCTCGTATTAGCTCGTCCTAAGAATGTAGTAGTTTGTTGATTGTGGCTTAGTCAAAGCCTATGCTTGTCCCACTTCGTTGACGGCTTTTTCTAATGTAGAGTCGTGAATTTGGACCATCTTCGCGTTTGTTTCATAGGCCCTGGCTGCACTAATCATGTTGACCATTTCTTGCAGTGCACTGGTGTTACTTTCTTCTACAAAGCCTTGGATAACTGTGGGCACTTCAACCTCTTGAGCATCTGTTCCTCTGAATAAGGAAGAACCTTCCTTAATAATCTCGCCGTTTAAGGTGACTACTCTAAAGCGGTCAATGATCTGCCCGTTACTGCTGATAGTACCGTCTGTGGAAACCTGAATATTGCCATTAGCTCTAGCTAGATTAATCTCGCCATTTTGTCCCATAACGGCGTATCCGTCAGCAGTTACCAGATTGCCTGTGGAATCAACACGGAACTGCCCGTTACGAGTATATCTCTCTCCTGCCGGGGTAGCTATTACGAAATATCCTTCACCTTGCAGAGCCATCTCGTAAGGGTCGTTGCTTTCCCGGATTGTTCCGCTGGAATGATCAATCACAATGTCGTTAATTCGAGTTCCTGTAGAGAGGTTACCTACTACTGGGGCAGAGGGATTTTCCGGATCATTCAAAATTTGGACCAACATATTAGGGAAGGCCTCGGAGACTAAAGTCTCCTTCTTATACCCTACTGTGTTAGCATTAACCAAATTATTAGCTACAAGCTCCTGTCGTTTGTCTTGAACAGCTAAGCCCATAGCGCTAGTGTATAACCCTCTAATCATGTTTTTGCCTACCTCCTTTCCGTAAAAATCTAAAATATTATGAAATTATAAATTATGATTGCAAACTAGTGGCTAACTTATGATTGCAGATTGCGCAAAAAATGCACAAAAAGACTCATCTAATAATATTCGTGACGTTCGGCATTTTCCCTTCTTTTTCCGAATAAAATCTTCAAAATCCTCTCAGCACAAGTCCTCCATAGTCAAGAAAGACAAGGGGAAGTTTCTTCTATCTGTCCAATAAAAAATTTTGCAGAGAAGACAGATAGAAGAAGCATCCCCTTGCCTGTACCACACCTTTGTCTACTATTAACCCTTTAAGGAAGCACGTTTGAAGGAGCGGGCACTTTCCAAGAGATCTAGGTTTATTAGGGCTTTGGCCGTTCCTCTCGCCACACACTGGATAGCCTCATCAGCAATATGTACAGGTAAACGGGTCTCACTAGCCAAATACTTGTCCATCCCATGAAGCAAAGCACCTCCTCCGGTCAGAACAATACCTTTGTTTATAATATCGGCTGCTAATTCCGGGGG
>JAPXME010000095.1:0-7189 GCA_033809185.1 Clostridiaceae bacterium | reverse complement strand
CTCCAGACTTCAGAAAGCGACTAAGAGGAGCAAGAACAGTCAGGAGAATAAAAACCCCTAACACCACCTTGACATATCGCTTCATGCTACCAGAAGGCAGCAGCATCTCTAAAAAAGTCGTCACAAGGATAATCACTACAACATTCCGGACCAATTCTCTTAATACAGTCAAAGCTCTGCCACCTACCTCAACATCAATGTAAAATTGGCTGTGGCCACTAAAGCCGTTATAGCCAAAAAGAACATAATCCCTACCGTGAGTACAGCAGCAAAGGAAAGTAAAAGGCTTCCAGCCAAATCATCTAAGGTATCGGCTAGCATAGAGTCTCCTAAAAGCTGAATCAGGGCAGCAGCTACCCGGTAAATCAAAGCAATCACCAAGATTTTGATTACCGGAAATAAGACTAGTAAAGCCAGAATAATTACTCCAGTAATGCCGAGGACATTTTTCAACAAGATCGAACCACCAATCACAGCATCCAAAGCATCAGCAAACATACTGCCGGCTACAGGTACAAAAGCTCCGGTAACAAATTTGGCTGTGCGAAGACTGACCCCATCTACCACTCCTCCAGCCACTCCTTCAACTGTAATCACACCGATAAATAAAGTCAGGGTAAGGCCTAGACCTACTTTAGTAAATTGTTTAACCAAGCCAGTTAGTTTAGTGACCTTGAAGTTCTCCGAAATGTGATTAACGATAGATAATACCACTGTCAAATAGATCAAGGGAAAGATAATAGTTTTCGTAAGAAAACCTAAGAAGCTTAAAAAAGCCATTAGAAAAGGTTGAAACAAAGCTACAGAAGTCAAATTACCCATTGCCGTCAGTACAACTAAGAGAATGGGTAAAAGGAGTTGCATAAAACCTGTCATTTTATTAATCGCCGATAAGCCAGCGGCGACTGCCACATGAAATGAGTTGATAGCCAAGGTAATAATGGCAAGATAACACACAAAATAAGCCAACTTGGCTACAGTTCCTTTTTCAAAGGCTGCCTGCATATTCTGTAGCACTGCACAAATCACAGCGATAATCAGCAATTTCCCTAATAAGGAGAAATTTAGGGTAACCTCGTGGAAAAAATACCTCTTTAGACCACTAAGAATATCCTTGGTAGCCAAGTCTAATTTCCCTTGTTTAAGGGAATTAATCATGGTTTCTAAGGACAATTCCGGCAGATACTCTCCTAAATCCTTATCAACTTCGTCTAAGAAGATTTCCAGCCTAGTCAGATCCAAGACACCCTTCTGCACATCAGCTATCTCCTGGGGAGTTGTCGCCGTTGGGCTCTCCGTAGATACTGCCCCTACACTAGCTGCCGGTAGAAGAAATAATAGAATTAAGAGCACTATTTTGTATCTCATCTTAACCACCTTAGGGAATCAACCTTAAGATTGATTCCAGTATTGCTACAATAATAGGTAAGGCCAGCACCATTACTAATACTTTGGCGGCAAACTCAATCTTAGAAGCAGTAGAGCCCTCCCCAGCATCTCGACATATCTGGGAGCCAAATTCGGCCAAGTAAGCTATCCCCATTATTTTTAGGACAGTCACCAGATAGAACATATTTATATTGGCTCTAGTAGCCAATTCTGTCAGTGTGGCCAGGACTGTACCAATCTTGCTTACAGCGAAAAGAAAAAGAATAATCCCAGTAGCCAGACTAATAAAGATTGCTAATTCTTTATGGCGTTCCCGAACAAAGATAGCTAAAATTGCCCCGACCAGACCGATACCCACCACTTGTAGGATCTCCATAATCCACCTCTATTGCAGGAAGAAGACGTCTTTAACTTCGGCCAGTAACTGCGCAATTAGTCTGATCACTACAATCAAAGCTAGAGAGACACCAGCCAAAGTAGCAATTACCGAATATTCTTCTTTTCCTGCTTGTTTTAATACTGTATGAAAAATCGAAGTTATCAACCCTATCCCGGCAATTTGAAAAATTAACTCAATTCTCATTCCAGACAGCCTCCCTTCCTAACTTTCCTTCCCTGATAAATAAGCATTATTTAAATCAATAACAGTACTAGAACGCCTCCGCTGCAAATCCCTAGGACCTGCCACATTTTCTGGTTTTTAATTCTAGCTTCTTCCGCAGTCTTTTCTGCCATACGCAGTTGTTCCCGCACTAATGTTATATTTTTTAGCTGTTCCTCTCGGGCCGAACAACCTAAGCCCTGGCCGAAAAGAAGTAAGATGCTTTTTTCTTCTCGATGCAAAGGAAAAACTTCGTTTAAGCTATTAATTCCTTCTTCCCAAGCTTCGGCTGCAGTTAAACCCCGACAATCCTGTAACAATTGAGCCGCTATAGTAAAGGGAATTTGAGCATCTCCTTTAAGTTTGGCAGCTACTCTGGATAAAGCTATTGGCAAAGGTGTTTGACCGTAACTAATTTCCGTTTCCAAGAGATTCATTCCGTTTTGCAGCAAACGCAGTATTTCTTGTCTTTTACGAAACTGGTCACCCTTACTGAAGCCGAACCAACCAAAACCGGCCAAAATACAGCAAGCTCCCACAACACGTAGCACTTATCTCACCCTTTCCATGGTTTTTCCGTTCAAGACCGTTTCCAAAGTACCCGGTCCTCTCCTCCGACTAAGAAAAACTAAGCGGTCAAAAAACTTCCAATTCAATAACTCTGACAGTACAGGCCGTTGAGCTATTTCCTCATAACTGCTGCCATGAACAGTAGTTATCACAGCAACCCCAGCCTGAAGAGCCTGATTTATAGCCTCGATATCTTCCTTGCGTCCTATCTCGTCTGTGGCAATAACCCTAGGAGACATGGAACGAATCAGCATGATCATTCCTTCTGCTTTAGGACAAGCGTCTAGAATATCAGTCCGCAGCCCTAAATCGTACTGGGGTTCTCCCAAGTACATTCCGGCCAGTTCTGACCGTTCATCTACTACCCCTACATTGACCCCGGACCAAGCAAGAGAGGGAGAACCATTACTCAGTTGTCGGATCAGATCTCTTAACAGAGTAGTTTTACCGCATTGGGGAGGCGAGACAATTAAGCTGTGTAAGACTTTTTCTCCTTTAATAAGATAGGGCAAGACATGAACGCTGCAACCAGTAATCTCTCTGCTAATACGGTAGTTTAGCCCGGAAATCTCCTTTAAGGTTCTAATCTGCCCCTTGTCCAACACACCCCTACCCGTAATTCCTACCCTATGACCGCCGGGAATAGTGATAAAACCATTGCGCAGTTCCTCCTCCCAAGCGTAAAAGGAGCTCTGGCTTAAAAGCTGTAAAGCGCGGTCCAAATCCTGTCTGTTTACCCGATATCCTCGGGACAAATCAGTAGACGGACGGCCATTAAGATCCGCTGTATATTCCTGTAATCCTATTCGATAAAGGATAGGCTTTCCGATCCGGAGCCTAACCTCTTCCAACTCATAGAACATCGGACCTACACTGCGTACCGTTAATTCCCTTAGATTAGGTGGCAAGGCCTGAAGCCAACTGACAGGCTGCCCTCCTGACGGTTCCGGTCTTTTATTTAGTACTAATCTAGTCATAACCTCCTCCATCAACTAAAAGCTTTTCAGTAAAATATTGGTCCTCACAGGCAATTCAACACAGCCCCTGCCAAGCTAGTTCCCACGATAACTCTTTCGCCAGCAACTAATAACAAAGTATTATTGGGCGAGCTATTAACAGTAAAGTATATTGTCCACCTTATTCTTTTATGCATAAATTAAAGGACACAAAGACAACACAGTGCAGCATAAAGGACGATCCTTTTCCGTGTTGTCAATTATGAATGAAGAATAACAAGAACCGGGAATAACGTTGACAAGCCTGGCTAAAATGTCTTGACGAAGTACCGTTAGAAACAGCTTAGCCTGACACAGGACGTGTCAGGCAAGGAGAACTGAGCCACGGAGGGCGAATTTCGACTGGTAAGCTGATTCTTTCGGTTCGAGTTTAGACATTTCCAGGCGCGGAATCGGTATAGCCGGTTCTTGTTATTCTTCATTTGCACCCCAAGGAATAAAAAACGGTTCTCCTATTACAACACAGGAGAACCGTCCCTTTATGGTCTAGATATTCATTTTACAGGATTATCTTAGGACAAATTATTCCTCGTCGTCCTCAGAAAAATCTTCGTCCTCATCCTCTTCGCCGAATAAAAATGAATCATCGTTCACATAGACTACTTCGTCACAGTTGGGGCAATACACTTCTATTACATCATCATCGTCAAGGATTTCGGCATCGAAACGCACGATATCCCGGCAAGAAGGACACTCTACTTCAATATAACTGCCCCCTAAGTAGTCATCAACAACTTCGTCCTCGCAGCAGTCACAATAGTAGTCCTCATCATCACCGTAGAAATCATCCTCAATTTCGCCCAGATCCTCATCGAGGACTTCAATGTATTCCTCCAAGTCATCTTGATTAACAGCCAGATCTTCAATCTCAGAGGAGACCTCCTCTAAAACCTCAAACAAAGCAGCCCATAGCTTTCCCTCTTTGGAATTTGGGTCTAACTCTAGTCCTTCAGCCAATCCGCGCAAATAAGCAATTTTTTCTTTCAGCTCCGGCATTTCGATTCCCTCCTTCTTTCCCTTTAATAAATTATTTTTTATTCCTCGGCGTTCTGTTAATCACCGAAAAATAGCCTATTTAATAGACACCCACTGCTATAGTATCTCAAAAATACTCAGAATTAAAACAGTAGCTTAAGCTCTACTTACATAAGCATGAGTGCGAGTATCAACTACTAGGACATCCCCTTCGTTAATGAAGAAGGGCACATTCAGCACTAAACCAGTCTCCAAGGTAGCTGGTTTACTGCCTCCGGAAGCTGTATCACCTTTGATCCCCGGATCAGTAGCTACTACCTTAAGTTCAACCTGTTTAGGCAAATCAAGACCTATAACTTGACCTTGGTAAAAAAGAATCCCTGTTGTCATATCCTCTTTTAAGAACTTTGGAGCATCCTCTAGGATACTCTCCTCCAACATGATCTGATCATAGGTTTCAGTATCCATAAAGGCCCATTGAGTGCCTTCCCGATATAAGAACTGCATTTCCTTCCGTTCAATATGAGCCTTAGGAAATTTCTCTCCAGGACGGAAAGTGCGTTCTACAACTGCTCCCGTCTTGAGATTTTTCAACTTACAACGTACAAAAGCAGCTCCCTTACCTGGTTTTACGTGCTGAAACTCCAGAAGTTGAACTACATCATTATCCAATTCAAAAGTCAGTCCTGTTCTAAAATCTGTTGTTGAAATCATTTGCTTTTACCTCCTAAATGTCCTCTTATTGTATTGTAATTATATCTTTAGGTGAGCTGCTGATAATCTCACAGCCTGTGGGAGTAAGCATGACTAGATCCTCAATCCGTACTCCACCCCAGTCAGGTATGTAGATACCAGGTTCCACCGTAACAACCATACCAGCTTCTAAAATACTGTCGTCCTGAGGAGACAAGCGAGGCCCTTCATGTATTTCTAAGCCCACACCATGTCCCAAACCATGACCGAAATATTGCCCATAACCGGCTTTTTCTATTACTCCTCGAGCAATAGCATCTATTTCACTACAGCAAGCTCCAGGCTTAAGAGCAGCCAAGGCCTCTACTTGAGCATTATGTACTACATTATAAATTTCTAACTGCCTTTCTGTGGGCTGACCCAGAAAAACAGTTCTGGTCAAGTCAGAATTATAGCCTTGATATACGCAACCAATATCCATGGTCACCATCTCGCCCGATTTAAGGAGCTTATCAGAAGCCGTTCCGTGAGGCATTGCCCCTCTGACTCCTGAAGCCACTATAAAATCAAAGGCAATTCTCTCTGCGCCCTGATGCCGCATATAAAATTCTAACTCTAAAGCCACATCTCTTTCCGATAAACCCGGTCGGAGATAGTCAAGTATATGGAGAAAAGCCTGATCAGTAATCCCAGCTGCCCGCCTAATCTTGGCCAACTCTCGGGTTGATTTAACCCGACGATAATCAGCCACAGGATCAGCTACAGGAACAAACTCTACACCAGGCACTTGGCCTTGCAATTTTTCATGAACATCAATGGTAATTATCTCTTTTTCCAGCCCAATTCGACTTAGTTGATAACGCTCCCTTAATTCTCCCAGTAACTCAGTTAGCTTTCTAAACTCTAGCACTTGAAAATCAGGAGCTTCAGCTTTCGCCTGTTCAGTATTGCGAGAATCGGTTAACAAAAAGGCATTTTCTGGCGTTATCAAGAAGTAGCTTTCAGTCCCGCTAAAACCGGTCAAATAACGATAATTCACAGCCTTAGCTATTAAGAAACCGTCTAAGCCAAGAGTTGATAAAGATTGTTGCAGTTCTGTAAGTTTACTCATTTTTCCCCTTCAATTTAAGCAATTCTGCTTTCAGTAATTCAGCTACTGCCTCCAGGGCCAACTTATAACCTAAAGTACCTAGTCCACAAATCTGACCTTGAACGATATCACTAAGCATAGACTTATGACGGAAATCCTCCCGAGCATAAATATTGCTAAGATGTATCTCTATAGCTGGCACTTCTGAGGCTAATAAAGCATCACGAATAGCAATACTAGTATGTGTATAGGCAGCGGCATTAATAAGCAGGTAAGCAAATTTTCCTCTGGCTTGTTGGATAAATTCAACCAGTTCACCTTCATGGTTAGATTGATAGCAAACCACATCCAGGTTTAGCCTCTCTCCGTAGGCAATTAAATCCCGGTGTAATTCCTCCAAGCTTTGTTGGCCGTAGAGCTGAGGCTCACGCACCCCTAGCATATTAAGATTGGGACCTTGAACTATGCCTACCTTTACCATAAACCATCAAATCCTTCCCTGCCTAACCACAATAGATCAAGTTCAGTTGAAAAACACTTATATATAATTAGCTTTTCGTGGAAACTACAAAAAAATCCTTCTGCATTTTACCATATACTTTGCATTTTTCCTAGACCCTTAGTGGGAATATAATTGCATTTCTAAACCAAGAGCCGAAGCTTCCCAATGTCCTCGGCAAACTTCGGCTAAAAGACTTTGCAATATATATTTCCACCACAATCCCCAGCCACTTAGACCTCTTCCTTTACATCAGTATGACGAGGATTCTTACTAACTACCTCTACAGCTTTCAGCACTTCAGTTAATACATCAGTACGGTTCTGTTGGGAAAGCATCTTCACCTTAGTATAGAT
>JAPXME010000094.1:0-7341 GCA_033809185.1 Clostridiaceae bacterium | reverse complement strand
ATTTCAAAGATAGCCTTGAATTTCACTGGTTTGTCTTCTTCTACCTCTAGAACTTCATATTCCGGCTCACTAACACAAGTATATTCATCTTTTAATTCATCCAAGGCTTGGGCAAAAGCCTTAGGAACCGCATCTTGTAAAGCATCATCTAATAGAATCTCCCGACCATACATTTTTTCCAGAATTTTTCTTGGTGCTTTACCTTTTCTAAATCCCGGTACATTCACCTTTTTTACAACGATACGATAAGCCTTATCCATCGAGGCTTCGAATTCTTCTGGGCTAATCTCTACCGTTGCCTCAGCTTTAATATTGCTCAGTTTTTCTGCCGTAACTTTCATTAATTACTCCTCCTAAACCTCTTATGTAATATTATGATTATAACCAGTTCTATAGTTCTTAATATCAGTTAATAAATTGTTTACTAATGTTAATTTATACTGATTTAAAATTATAACAAATAGATAATAAAAATAAAAGATTAGTGTCAGTAAAAGAACACTAATCTTGCTCAAGTTCTTAAATGGAGCGGAAGACGAGATTCGAACTCGCGACCCTCGCCTTGGCAAGGCGATGCTCTACCACTGAGCCACTTCCGCAACTTCATAGGTAGCAATAAAGTACCTTATTTGCAACATAAATAAGATTACTATATTTTATCGAATTCGTCAAGTCCTAGTCTGACATATAACTTCAACTTCAAATATTCTGTTCCAGGGAATTCTTACTTCTATCTCGCAGGCAGGAAATTTCGGTAAATATTGTTCCCTAAACTCCAGTAACCTTTCTTTGATGTATTCTTCAATATATGTTTTTTGTTTGCCTACGTTGTGCTTTTCTAAACCCATGGGCACTATTTTTTCAGCATAAACCTGTTGTCGAATATTAGCTTGATAACCCCAGTCGTCTAAGAAGCGAGCTAAAAGTATCCTACTCCGATCCTCCCAGCTCATATAAGGAGCCAGTAAACCTTGACCTAAAGCATAACCAATAGAATTACCTGCAGTATTAAAGCCACTGTAAGCGACTATGTTTGGTATTAGCTTCTGCTCCGCTAAATAATACAGCAAAGAATTATCAGCCCCATTAGCGAATTTAATATCCGCCAAAGCTACTTGCCGTTTATTAGCTAAATGTCTCTTTAAATCTTGGATAAATATTTCTTGGGCTCTATCCTCCCGAACAATATTACTGGCCAAAGCGGCCTCTCCTGTTACACCATCTTCCGGCGTATTAACTGCTAGTAAAAGATCACAAGCCTTAATATCATCCACAAATTCACTTCCTGTGGCAACAATGCGTTGAAGTATACTTTCTTCCACCCGTTGGTCTTCATAACCTGGAATAGTGTCCCCACCTGCTCCGGGAGCGTAGCATACAGCTACTTTTGGTCTAAGCCCATGAATATCATTAAAGGCCCTAGTCAATAGAATTAAGCCAACTTCATCTGTTCCAGGAAAAGAAACGTAATTCTCCAGGTCCAATTCAACTGCCAAGGAAGATAATTGTCGGTATTCCAAGTTACTTTGGCTGTAGATGGCACAATCGTCTCGGCATAAGACCAAATAATCAACGATACCCTCCCGGCATTTCTTTAACAGGAGTTGGTTCACAGCCTGGTTCTTCTGACGCCGTTTAGACCAATCCTCTAATACTTCTACTGGAATCTGAGCTTCTAGTTCTTCCAGTTGTCTATTTTCTTCTGGATTCAGGGTGCTCAATTCTTTCTTATCTCTTAAAGCTGAGAGTTGAAAAATTTCCGCACCATAGCGCCGATAATAGGCTGGCTCCTCATCAGTACCTTCTCTGGGGGTCCGCATAACAGTAGAATATGTATATATCTTCAATTGAGGATTATGCTCTTTGATTTTATCCAGTCTATTAAGATATTCCTCTAGAACAGTAAACTCAGAGTTATGGGTTCTAGAAGGTATTAATCCACCATAAATTACTGCGTCCGAAGCTAAGACAAGATAATTACAAGCACTGCATTCAGCCAATATCCACTCCCATAACCCTTCTATATTAGCGGCCTGACCTTTTTGGGATAACAGTTCAACAGGAGGAATCAATAAAGTCGTATTAGTTGCCGCCAAAATCTCTGTTACATATGACAGATTAACTGGTCGTTCATCTATAGGAATATACATCAGGCTTGTAGGTTTTAGAGGCTTATAAACTGTAGCTGTATCAATTACCTGGGAGCTTATAAATACTATGGCTACAGCCATTAGGAAAAATATAATTAACTTTCGGATACCCCTTCTCCCCCTTTCCTCTTCGCTGCTTACGGCTTAGTATTATAATCACAGGCATTCATAATATTATCACAAAAAATGGAACGGAGCTATTGGGGCAATTTTGGGCATATCTTTTAAAACTTAGTGTTATCTCCTAAACCTTGACATTGTTCTACTTTTTCAGTAAAATTTCATTCGTGTGTCGATTCTATCGAATACAAAAAATAGAAATATAGGATGTGGGAAAGCATATGTCAGAAATGTTGAAAACCTCTGAAAAGACACAGGTTGATCCCTCTGCTCTTGGACTATTTGGCCTGGCGATAGTTACTTTGATAGCCTCTAGCCAGAAATTAGGGTTCACAACTGGGACAGCATACATACTTCCAGGAGCAATTTTCCTTGGAGCACTGGCTCAACTTATGGCAGGAATGTTGGATTACAAAAAAGGAAATGTTTTTGGAGCTACCGCATTTTGTGCTTATGGATTCTTTTGGTTAGCTATGTCAATGGCCTGGTTAATTAACCTAGGTGCATTTGGACCAATACTTCAAGGTAATGTTGATCCCAAGCAAATGGGAATTGCTTTCATTGGCTTTCTGATATTATCTCTGTTCCTTACTATTGGAGCAATGGAAACAAACAAGGTACTGTTCTTTATTTTTGTTTTCATTGATATTCTATTCATTGGGCTTGCAATAAGCACTCTGGTAGCTGAAGGTCAAGTGCATATTATTTTTCATAATATAGCAGGCATAGCCGAGCTTATGATTGCTCTATTATCATTTTATGGTTGTGGGGCAAATGTTCTGAACAACCATTTTAAGAGGACCTTTTTACCCATCGGCAAACCTTTTCAAGTGTTTGTTAAAGCTAGCAATTAAACAAACTAACTTTACTCAAGCCGTCACCATTATGATGACGGCTTTTTTGGTGCCTTAAATTTAATGTTAGATAAAATTCATCATCGTTGTATTATACACAATAGCGGATTATAATGAAATTATCCAGATTTATCTTGTATTGTGAAAACAATCGCCTAAGAGTGCACAAGGGGAGGGAAATAATGGTTATACATAAGATGGACCTAAAAAATCTTTTAAATCCTCCATTTCGGTCTGCAAACAAGCTTAGCATTAAAGCTGTCTCAAAGAAAAACCTGCCGTATTTTGTGGGCTGGATTGCTGTTTCTATATGGCTTTATGCGTATTTTCTGCCCATGGGAGGCTTCGCTCTTAAAGTAAGCCTATTTGAGGCAGTGGTGGGCGATACAACCCTTTATTTTTATATCATGCTGATTACTGGTAGCTTAATACCAATTATTTTTGATGGAAAAAAATTTGTTACCGGTTCATTTTATAGCGTAATCGTTTCTTTGGTGTGTTTTATTTCTGTAATGTTTCTTGGACCGGGCATCCCCGCTAAAATTATTATGCTGATTGCCGTGCCCTGCATAGCGCATATATTTATCTCCCATGTGTACGCCTTTTTTATGGTTCTCAATAATTCAGAAAAATTGTATTCCATGATTCTAGTTGTGTTACTCCCCAAAGTATTAATACATTTAAAAGCAAAAGCAATATTGGGCAATACGCAGCTTAAGCTACACCCGTTTGTTATTCTGATTTTTTTCGTTATGATAACCTTGGTGCTTAGCACCTACTATATTAAGACCCATGCTGACACGGTGCCTTCCTTACAAAAGATAAAGGCACCTATCAAGGCCTATTCTCTAATGCCTGTGGTTTTTATTGTATTCGCCTTAAACGACGTAATAGCACCAGCCACCCTCCAACAGATTAGCGATTTCTCAAAAAGCCAGATAGAAAACTTATACTTTACCGGTATTTTGGCGGGACTTGCCGTTATCATTCTTCTGCAAATCCGTTTTTCCATAAACCTATGTACCATGCTAAATCTTTCTTTTGCCTTCTTAGCCCTTGGGTTTGTAATAGATATCATCAGAATACAGGACCCAAATGCAGGACTCGTTTCAGCTGTTTGCTTCGGAGTTGCCTATTCTATAGGCATTGTCAACATCTATTATCTCGCCGGCTTTATGATAAAAAGATTTCAAAGTATTTATTTTTACCGGACCGGCTTTCTTCTTTCCTCTCTTTGTTATTTAGCTGCAAGCATCTTTGTAAAGATTTTCGGGCAGAGTGAGATACTGGTGCCGTCCATATTAATGGCCTTTATTTCAATTTGTATCCTCATCCTCTTCTTCCTCATGTCTCCTTTTTTTATCAAGATGCTGTATTCAGGAGAATGGATCGACGATGCCTACCGGGAAGATATCAGTCAATACTCGCGACTGGAGGCCAAACTAAAAGACTATAAGCTTACCCCTGCCGAAATAGAAGTATGCAGCCTGCTCCTTGACGGATATACCCTTCGACAGATTTCGGTTATGGTGTCTAAAGCCTATGCGACCATCAATACATACTGTACCTCCATATATCGGAAGTTGAACATTAATAGTCGTGTTGAATTATTGCTGTTGCTACAGGAATATAAAAAATAGCCGCCAATACTTTCTTTATAGCCTCCTCATTAGTTCTAATGAGGAGGCGTTTTTTAATAAATCATGTGAATTACTGAGGTGACAGCGAACACTTCACAAGCTATGGTTAAAGTACCCCCAGACCTTGATTAGGAGGTGACCTACTTGGGATTGATGGATAAAATCAAAGAAAAAATCTTGAAGTCAAAATCCGTAACAGGGGAAGCAAATGAAACAGCGATAGTAACAACAACTTCTGGTACCCCAACACGTTATGGAAAAAAGCTGCAACTCAGTCCCAGCGAAAAATTAAAACTGGTGGAAAGCCTGACACCCAGAGAAAAAGAAACATTTTATATTTTACTGGGGGGGTACAGTCTCAAGGAGACCGCCCAACAACTAAATATCGGATATTCCACTGTCAACACCTATCAAACAGCCATTTACAAAAAGCTGAATGTAAACTCACGAGCCGAATTGATTATCAATTTTCGTGATATGTGTGAAACAAAGGAGGAGTGATATAGCATCTTACTTCTAGGTATGAAAATGCATCGGCTGTGACAAGGAAAAGCTACGCCTTATAAAGAAAGGGCGCGCCCAAATTTGTCACAGTAGACCAGAGCTCGACTGAGAAAAATTAAATTATTGGAGGTTATTAATGATGACAGAACAAATAAACAAAAACCTAGAGCTAGAAACTAATCAGGAAAACACTTATACCCCGGAGGATATTGAGAAGAACAAAACCATGGCAGGACTTGCTTATATCATTTTCTTTTTACCGCTAATTGCCTGCCCAGACTCTAAATATGCTAAATTCCATGCCAACCAAGCACTAGTGTTATTAATAACAGCCATTGCGGGCAATATTATATTAGGCTTCATTCCTATCATCGGCTGGTTACTGCTGCCGCTTTTCGGAATCGCTGTTTTTATCTTTGCGATTTTAGGACTTATCAATGGATTCGGAGGAAAAGCTAAGGAGTTACCTATCATCGGCAAGTTTACCATCTTGAAATAGCTATCGAAGTTCAAAAGGGCTACTAGACTTTTATTAACCTTGGAGGTTTTTTTGCATGAAAAAATTATTCCTTATTATTATTAGCATCCTGCTGATTTTCTCACTCTGTGCATGTGGTGCTAATACAAGCAAAAATCCCAATATCTCAGAAGACGATTCAGGGGATCAAGCTGAGCTTCCCAACGAAGAAATAGTTGATGAAGAGCCTTCTGATGTGATTGACTCCGCAAGTTCCTCAAATTATACCAAAGACAGCACCAAGGGCTTCAAAGCATATTCTGATGCCTATTTGGCCTTTTCTGATTATGTGACAGAACTCAAATCAAAAAATGATGAAACTTTATATTACCCTACAAATTTGGTGATCACCCCTGAAGCCCATCTATTAGAATACATGACACCGCTGCTTTACTGGCAGGAGACTCTGGACGACAATGAACTTGCCGCTAAAGATACAGTCATTAGTTTGCTTACAAGAGGGAAAAATAGGAAAAGTGTGGATGTCCAGAAGGAAAGCGCCAACAGTTACATAACTACTATTGAGACAACCAAGGGAGAAGAGATCTTTGTTCAGGTAGATTACCAACCCGATATTGACGCCTTGCGTCTTGTGGCCGAAAGCAACGGCGAGTTGGCCATGATCTTTGAATATGTAAAGTTAGCTGATGGATACGCAGCACAGTATTATTACAATACTATAATCGGAGGAACCTACAATGCTCCGACCAGAGCGATGTGCATATACAGAGCCATTATCTCTGGCAATGAAGGCTCCTGCGCCCGCTTTGATGATGCAGAAGAGCCAGCTTCCCTGCTGGATGGTGTACCCGATGAACAAACATTTATTGAAGGGGCAACCCATTGGTTCACGCTGAAGAATGACGAATTCACCGGCAAACTGGGGGACACTTCCTTTTAATTGCAAGACTAACATAAGCTTGAATTCTGCCCTGTCCAGAACGATCATCTATTTTATTCTGGCCCACACATTACTGTATGAGCCTTACAGAAAAGCAATATAAAATCTAAATGTCCTGTGGTTTTTCCACAGGACATTTTCTTTAAGATTATCTTAGATTATGGTGCGGGAGACAGGACTTGAACCTGCACGGTCGCCCACTGGAACCTAAATCCAGCGCGTCTGCCAATTCCGCCACTCCCGCTTGAATAAGTTTCGCTACTGTAAAAAAAAATGATGGTGGGCCATCAGGGACTCGAACCCGGGACACCCTGATTAAGAGTCAGGTGCTCTACCATCTGAGCTAATGGCCCATGTTGTATAGGATAAATTAAATGGCAGGGGCGGCAGGGTTCGAACCTACGAATGACGGAGTCAAAGTCCGTTGCCTTACCACTTGGCTACGCCCCTGTATATAATTAAATCTTACTCTAGACAAATGGGGTGACTGAGGGGACTTGAACCCCCGAGTGCCGGAGCCACAATCCGGTGCGTTAACCACTTCGCCACAGCCACCGTTTGATAATGGCGTGCCCACAGGGATTCGAACCCCGGACACACGGCTTAGAAGGCCGTTGCTCTATCCAACTGAGCCTGTCTCTTATACACATCTCCG
>JAPXME010000093.1:314-7341 GCA_033809185.1 Clostridiaceae bacterium | reverse complement strand
CCACCTACAGTGGAAAGCGCCCGGAACCTTTTAAATACTCTTTTCTTTGATCCCAAGCGTTATGATTTAGCCCATGTTGGAAGATACAAATTAAATAAGAAGCTAAATCTGGAGATTCCTGAAAAGGAAAGAACTCTCACTAGAGAAGATATCGTTGCTACAATTCAGTACCTATTAAAACTCATGGCGGGTGAAGGAACCCCGGATGATATTGATCATCTGGGTAATCGTCGTCTCCGGTCGGTGGGTGAATTATTACAGAATCAATTTAGGATAGGGCTCTCAAGGATGGAACGTGTTGTCCGGGAGAGGATGACTATTCAAGATGTTGATGTCATTACTCCTCAGGTATTGATTAATATTCGTCCTGTGGTAGCAGCAATCAAAGAGTTTTTTGGTTCTAGCCAGTTATCTCAGTTTATGGATCAGACGAATCCTTTGGCCGAGCTTACTCATAAACGGCGGTTATCTGCCCTTGGTCCTGGAGGACTCTCCAGGGAGAGAGCTGGTTTCGAGGTGCGGGACGTTCATAGCTCCCACTATGGCAGAATGTGCCCAATTGAAACTCCTGAAGGTCCGAACATTGGTTTGATCGGTTCCCTCAGTACTTATGCGCGGATTAATAAATATGGATTTATTGAAACTCCTTACCGTAAGGTTGATAAAAAAACAGGTCGAGTTACAGAGGAGATCGTCTATTTAACTGCTGATGAAGAAGATAACTACGTAATCGCTCAAGCTAACGCGCCCTTGGATGAAAAAGGATTCTTCCTAGAGAAAAGAGTTAACGTCCGAGATGGTAGCGATATTCTTGTTATGCCTGTTGATAGAGTAGACTATATGGACGTATCACCTAAGCAAGTAGTATCAATTGCTACTGCTATGATACCCTTCCTGGAACATGACGATGCAAACAGGGCTCTGATGGGTGCTAACATGCAGCGTCAAGCAGTTCCTCTTTTGAGAACCGATGCTCCTTATGTTGGAACAGGGGAGGAATACAAAGCAGCCAAAGACTCTGGTGTTTGTGTGATTTCTCATAGTGCCGGTGTTGTAGAACGGGTTACAGCCGATGAAATAGTAGTTAAAACCAAAGGTGGACAAAAAGAAAGACATAAACTAATCAAATTCACTCGTTCTAACCAAGGAACTTGCATCAATCAGAAGCCAATAGTAAAACGCGGGGATTATGTAGAAGCTGGACAAATTTTGGCTGATGGTCCTTCCACAGAACAAGGAGAACTGGCTCTTGGACGTAACCTCCTGGTAGCCTTTATGACCTGGGAGGGTTATAACTACGAAGATGCTATTTTAATCAGTAATAAGCTTGTAAAAGAGGATTATTTTACATCAATTCATATTGAAGAATACGAATGTGATGCTCGTGATACCAAGTTGGGTCCTGAGGAAATCACCAGAGATATTCCTAACGTGAGTGAAGATGTTTTACGGGATCTAGATGAGCGTGGGATCATTAGAATTGGCGCCGAGGTCACTGCCGGTGATATTTTGGTAGGTAAGGTCACTCCTAAAGGTGAAACTGAACTAACGGCAGAAGAACGTCTACTCCGTGCAATTTTTGGTGAAAAAGCCAGAGAGGTTAGAGATACTTCCTTACGAGTACCTCACGGGGAAGCTGGAAAAATTGTTGATGTTAAGGTGTTTTCACGGGAAAATCGTGATGAGCTTGCCCCCGGAGTTAATCAAGTTGTACGGGTGTATATTGCTCAGAAACGCAAAATCTCCCAGGGAGATAAGATGGCTGGAAGACACGGTAACAAAGGTGTAATATCTAAAATCTTACCCGAAGAAGACATGCCATTTTTACCTGATGGCACGCCGATTGAGATAGTGCTTAATCCTCTAGGGGTACCTTCCCGGATGAATATCGGTCAAGTACTAGAGACTCATTTGGGTTGGGCTGCCAGAGAACTTGGAATTAGGGTGGCAACACCTGTCTTTGATGGTGCTACTGAAGAAGATATTCGTGAGATGCTACTAGAGGCCAAATTGCCTTCTACCGGAAAGACCGTCTTATATGATGGAAGAACCGGGGAACCTTTCGATAACGAAATTACAGTAGGTAATATGTATGTTATGAAACTGGCCCACTTGGTTGACGATAAGATTCATGCTCGTTCCACTGGTCCATATTCACTAGTAACACAGCAGCCGTTGGGTGGTAAAGCCCAGTTCGGTGGACAACGTTTTGGTGAAATGGAAGTCTGGGCGTTGGAGGCCTATGGTGCAGCCTATACATTACAGGAAATTCTTACTGTTAAGTCTGACGATGTTGTTGGTAGGGTCAAGACTTATGAGGCTATTGTAAAGGGCGAAAATGTGCCTGAGCCTGGTGTGCCAGAATCGTTCAAGGTACTGATCAAAGAGCTTCAAAGTCTAGGCCTTGATGTAAAAGTGCTTTCGGAGAACGATAAAGAGATTGAGATTCGGGAAATGGATGATGATGTAAGCGAAACAGCTAAGGAATTAGGGATTGATATCCATACACCTGAACGCCCCGAAGCAGTCTCCAAAGATAGAAATGCTGAGGAAGAAGAGGAAGTTGATGAGGTTGAGGATGGCTTTATCGATTTCGAACATGATTTTGAAGAAATCGATGATGATGACGACGATCTAGAGATAGATTAGAAGTTTGTCTTATAAAAAATGAGAGAAGGGAGCGGGGCCCTTGATAGATGTTAATAATTTTGACAGAATGAGAATCGGATTAGCTTCACCGGAACAGATTAGGGCATGGTCAAGAGGTGAAGTAAAGAAACCGGAGACTATAAATTATCGTACTTTAAAGCCAGAACGGGAAGGGCTTTTCTGTGAAAAGATATTTGGACCCACGAAAGACTGGGAGTGCCACTGTGGGAAATACAAAAGAGTCAGATATAAGGGCATTATCTGTGACCGTTGCGGCGTAGAAGTTACAAAATCCAAGGTGAGAAGAGAACGGATGGGGCATATTGAGTTAGCGGCCCCTTGTTCCCATATTTGGTACTTTAAGGGCATTCCGAGTCGAATGGGTCTTATTCTGGATATTTCTCCCCGTTCATTGGAAAAAGTACTTTACTTTGTGTCTTACATTGTTACTGATCCCGGTGATACTCCGCTGATGAAGAAGCAGCTATTAACGGAAGCCGAATACCGGGAGTACAAGGAAAAATACGGCAATCGTTTTCAGGCTGGTATGGGAGCCGAGGCCATTAAGATTCTCTTAGAAGAGATGGATATAGACGAATTGGCCGAGGAACTGAGGACTGAATCAAAAGAAACCACCGGTCAACGGAAGGTAAGAGCTATTAGAAGGCTTGAGGTCGTGGAATCCTTTAAGAATTCTGGCAATAAGCCAGCCTGGATGATCTTAGATGTTATTCCGGTTATCCCTCCGGAATTGCGTCCGATGGTGCAATTGGATGGTGGACGTTTTGCCACATCCGATCTAAATGATCTTTATCGTCGGGTGATTAACAGGAATAATCGCTTAAAGAGATTACTGGACTTAGGTGCTCCAGATATCATAGTGCGTAACGAAAAGAGAATGCTACAAGAGGCGGTAGACGCCTTAATAGATAACGGACGGCGGGGTCGTCCAGTAACAGGCCCTGGCAATCGACCCTTAAAGTCTCTGAGTGATATGCTGAAGGGTAAGCAAGGCCGTTTCCGTCAGAACCTCTTGGGAAAACGGGTTGACTACTCCGGTCGGTCAGTTATTGTTGTTGGTCCTGAATTAGAACTGCATCAGTGTGGACTACCACGGGAAATGGCTTTAGAGTTATTCAAACCCTTTGTCATGAAAAAACTGGTCAACGATGGTCACGCTCATAATATTAAGAGCGCTAAACGTATGGTTGAAAGGGTGCAAAGTAAAGTATGGGATGTCTTAGAGGATGTTATTCAAGATCATCCAGTACTTTTAAACCGGGCCCCAACCCTACACCGTCTAGGAATCCAGGCTTTTGAACCTGTTCTAGTTGAGGGCAGGGCTTTACAGATTCATCCTTTGGTGTGCACAGCATATAATGCTGACTTTGACGGAGACCAAATGGCTGTACACGTTCCATTGTCGGCAGAAGCTCAAGTAGAAGCACGTGTTCTAATGCTTTCGTCTCATAATATACTTAACCCCAAGGATGGACGTCCTGTAGTTACACCAACGCAGGATATGGTTTTGGGTGCTTATTATTTGACACTCGACCGGCCTAAAGAGGATGGTGCCGAGCTGCAGGTATTTGCTAATTATGAAGAGGCAAAATACGCTTATGATATGGGGAAAGTAGAGTTACATGAACCCATAAAGGTAAGGTATAACGGTGAAATAATTGAGACCACAACCGGAAGATTAATCTTCAATCAAGTTATTCCGGAAAAAGTAGGTTACTATAATGAAGTCATAGGTAAGAAGCAATTAGGAAAAATAGTTGCTAAATGCTTCCGCGAATATGGTAATGCTGCTACTGCTAAAATGCTAGACGGTATTAAACGGTTAGGTTTCACTTATTCTACACGGGCAGGAATTACCATAGGCATAACCGATATTAAGATACCTGAGACTAAAGCTTCATTACTGGAAAGCGCAGATAAACAGGTAGAAGAAATTGCTACAATGTATAGAAGGGGACTTATTACAGACGATGAGCGTTATCAGCTTGTCATAGGGGTCTGGAATAAGACTACAGAAGATGTAACCAAATCACTGATGGAATCATTAGACCGGTTCAATCCTGTCTATATGATGGCAAATTCAGGCGCCCGCGGTAACATTCAACAAATCCGTCAATTAGCTGGAATGCGTGGTTTGATGGCTGATCCTTCTGGTCGGACAATAGAATTGCCGATCAAGTCCAACTTTAGGGAAGGCTTGGCAGTATTAGAGTACTTTATTTCTACACACGGCGCTAGAAAAGGTTTGGCCGATACTGCTCTTCGTACGGCTGACTCAGGATATCTGACCAGGAGATTGGTTGACGTTGCCCAAGACGTAATTGTCCGGGAGGATGACTGTGGTACTACAACAGGCATTACGGTTGGTGAGATAAAAGACGGTACTGAAGCAATAGAATACTTGTCAGAGAGAATTGCCGGGCGTTATGCTCAAGAAGAAGTACGTCATCCCGAAACGGGAGAGGTGCTTGTAGAAGCTGGTGCCATGATTACTGACACTATAGCTGAAAAAATTGAGGAAGTGGGTATAGAAAAGGTTGCTATTCGTTCAGTACTCAATTGTAAGAGCCGCTATGGGGTTTGCCGCAAATGCTACGGCAGAAATCTGGCCACAGGAAGAATCGTAGAGATAGGAGAAGCAGTAGGAATTGTTGCTGCTCAGTCCATTGGTGAACCTGGTACCCAATTAACAATGAGAACCTTCCACACTGGTGGTGTAGCTGGGGATGACATTACTCAAGGTTTACCTAGAGTTGAAGAATTATTTGAGGCCAGAAAACCTAAAGGTCAGGCGATAATTACCGAATCTGATGGTATAGTAAGTTTGCAAGAGAAAAATGGCCGCAAAGAAATCGTAGTTACTCAAGGCGAAGAAAGCTATATCTATCAGATACCTTTCGGCTCTCGCATAAAGGTTAAGGATGGCCAGCAGGTTGAAGCCGGTGAAGAATTAACAGAAGGCTCAATTAATCCTCATGATCTCTTAAAAATTAAAGGCATTAAAGGGGTACAATCCTATTTATTACAAGAGGTCCAACGTGTTTATCGGTTACAGGGTGTTGATATCAACGACAAACACATTGAGGTTATGATCCGTCAGATGCTACGCAAGGTGAAAATCGAAGATCCAGGGGATACAAAACTACTACCTGGCGGGCTGATTGATGTCTTTGAATTTGAAGACGAGAACGCTAGAGTTCTAGCTGAAGGTGGCGAGCCGGCTACAGCAAAATCTGTCTTATTAGGAATAACCAAAGCATCACTGGCGACAGAATCATTCCTCTCAGCGGCTTCGTTCCAGGAGACTACTCGTGTTCTGACAGAGGCTGCAATTAAAGGTAAAACCGATCCTCTCTTAGGACTAAAAGAAAATGTAATCATAGGCAAGTTGATCCCGGCAGGCACTGGGATGTCTAGATATCGTAATATAAAAATTAGTACAATGGAACCAGAAGTAGAACAAGAAGCAGAACAAGACGCAGAACTACTTGACGCGGAACTTATAGAAGTAGAATAAGTGTATTGATTCGTTTTACTTGACAGTGATTATCTTAGAGTGATACAATACTTCAGTGTGTGTGAACACAAAGGAGGTTTCCCGCATGCAGAGGCTTCAAGATGCTGCAAAGAAGGTTGCGGGGTTAAAGCAAACCATCAAAGCAGTAGAACAAGGAAAGGCTACTTTGGTTTTTGTAGCCAAAGATGCCGAAGAGAAAATCCGTCAGTCTATTGCGGAGACAAGTCAAAGTAAAGGCATCCCATTAGTGGAAGTCGATTCTATGAATGATTTGGGTCAAGCTTGTGGGATCCAGGTAGGAACGGCCGTAGCGGCTATTTTAAAACAATTCTCCTTGTAAATAACAAACGAGATTTCGAACAGCAATGGAAGGAGGTGTGTTACATGCCTACAATTGGTCAATTAGTTAAGCATGGTCGGCAGGCAGTTAAGAAACAATCTGACTCTCCTGCTCTAAAAAACTGTCCTCAAAAGAGAGGGGTTTGTACCAGAGTTTATACAACCACACCTAAGAAACCTAATTCTGCCCTACGTAAGATTGCCAGGGTTAGATTGACTAATGGAATTGAGGTTACATCCTATATCCCAGGAATTGGACACAACTTACAAGAACACTCAGTTGTGCTGGTAAGAGGTGGGAGAATCAAAGACCTGCCTGGCGTTAGATATCATATTGTACGCGGTGCTTTAGATACAGCAGGTGTACAGAATCGTAACCAAGCACGTTCTAAATATGGCACCAAACGTCCTAAAGCCGGTGCTACTAAGAAATAACTTAAATAATATATTTTTTATCACCAAGTAAAGGGGGGTAAAAGATGCCTAGAAAAGGCCCTGTAC
>JAPXME010000093.1:0-304 GCA_033809185.1 Clostridiaceae bacterium | reverse complement strand
TGTACCCAAAAGAGAAGTTCTTCCTGATCCGATTTATAACTCCAAGCTTGTTACCAAGCTGATAAATAAAATTATGATTGATGGAAAACGCGGCGCTGCTGAGTCTGCCATGTACGGAGCATTCAAGCTTATCGAGGAAAAAACAGGCAAAAACGGCCTGGAAGTACTGGAACAAGCCATGAAAAATGTTATGCCTGTTCTAGAGGTTAAGGCTCGGCGTGTAGGTGGTGCCAACTATCAAGTGCCAGTAGAGGTACGCCCAGATAGAAGAGAAGCTCTGGGAATTAGATGGCTGGTAACATTC
>JAPXME010000092.1:0-7439 GCA_033809185.1 Clostridiaceae bacterium | reverse complement strand
CTTTCAGCTACAGTATGGACTCGACCCAAGATCTTCAAACCTTCCGACCGGAAACTTTGAATCCCCAAAGACAAACGATTAAAACCGCCCTCATTGAGAGCCTTTAATTTATTTAAATCTAACGTCCCTGGGTTACCCTCAATAGTAATCTCAGCCTCTTCCTCTATCAAAAAGATTTTTCTGAGCTGCTGAAAAAGAAAACAAAGCTGCCCACCTGACAAACAGGTGGGCGTGCCTCCCCCAAAGTAAACACTGGCTAAGGATATTTCAGCGGAGACCCCGGCCTCACCAAATAACCTAGAGTAACTTCTAGCTTCATTTATAAGAGCCTGTAAGTATTCCTCCTTCTCCTTTTCGCCAAAACCAGCAAAAGAGTTGAAGTCACAATAATAACATTTAGCTAGGCAGAATGGAATGTGAAGATACAGTCCGGTAAGCACATTATTACCTCCTAATCTTCATCCAGACTTAGAATAGCCATAAACGCCTCTTGGGGTATTTCCACGCTACCCACTTGTTTCATCCGCTTTTTACCTTCCTTTTGTTTCTCCAACAGCTTCCGTTTTCTACTGATATCGCCACCATAGCATTTATCAATAACGTTTTTCCGCAGTGCTTTTACACTTTCCCGGGCAATAATTTTATTGCCAATGGCAGCTTGAATCGGCACCTCAAAGAGTTGCCGCGGAATAAGCTTACGTAACCTTTCTGTTAAAGCACGTCCCCGGGTATAGGCCCTGTCTTTGTGGACAATGAAGGACAAGGCATCAACAACTTCGCCATTGACCATAATGTCTAACTTCACTAGGTCATCCACTTGGTAATTATGGAATTCATAATCCAAAGAAGCATAACCTCTGGTACGTGATTTTAGTTGATCAAAAAAATCGAAGATAATTTCATTTAAGGGTAAATTATACCTTAACATTACCCGGTTAGCAGAAAGATAATCCATATGTTGGAAAGTACCCCGCCGCTCCTGGGCTAATTCCATTACAGCTCCTACATAATCACTGGGAACCATAATAGTAGCGATAACATGGGGTTCAGCTATGCTCTCTATCTCCTGAATTGGCGGAAGCTTAATGGGGCTGTCAACTTCTATTTTTTCTCCATTAGTCTTGACCACATGGTAGACAACACCAGGAGCAGTAGTTATCAACTCCAGATTATATTCCCGTTCTAGCCTTTCTTGAACTATCTCCATATGCAATAAACCTAAGAATCCACAGCGAAAACCAAAGCCCAGTGCTACCGAGGTCTCAGGTTCATAGATTAATGAAGCATCATTTAGGCGCAGCTTCTCTAAAGCATCACGCAAATTACTATAATCATTAGTTTCCAAAGGATAAAGACCGCAATAAACCATAGGGTTCACCGTGCGATAACCAGGCAAAGGCTCTGAAGCAGGCTCATCTGCTGATGTAACAGTATCACCAACCCGAGTATCTTTAACATTTTTGATACTGGCAGCCAGGTAACCTACAGTCCCTGTAGTAAGCTCATCTACTTGACGCATTTCTGGGGCGAAATATCCTAATTCCGTAACCTCGTAGGTTTTGCCGCTAGACATCATTTGGATATTCATACCCTTCTTAATCCGTCCCTCTACTACTCTTAAATATGAAATTGCTCCTTTAAATGAATCAAAATGAGAATCAAAAATCAAAGCTTTTAAAGGCTTATCCGGATCGCCTGATGGCGGCGGGATTTTGGCTATTACAGCCTCCAGTATTTCTTTGATCCCAATACCCTCTTTTGCTGAGGCCATAATTACATCACTGCAATCTAAGCCGATAGTATCCTCAATTTCCTGTTTGACCCGTTCAGGCTCAGCCCCAGGTAGATCGATTTTGTTAATCACTGGGATAATCTCCAAATCATGCTCTAAGGCCAAATACACATTAGCTAAAGTCTGTGCTTCTATACCTTGGGAAGCATCTACTACCAAGATAGCCCCTTCACAGGCCGCTAAGCTACGGGATACTTCATAGGTAAAGTCAACGTGACCAGGGGTATCAATTAAATTAAGGAGATAATCTTTGCCATCATCACCTGTATAGTTCATCCTTACAGCCTGAAGTTTAATAGTAATACCCCGCTCCCGCTCTAAATCCATTTTGTCCAAAACCTGCATGGACATCTCCCGAGCCGATAAAGCTCCTGTATACTCAATCAGCCGATCAGCTAGGGTAGACTTCCCATGGTCTATATGAGCAATTATGCAAAAGTTTCGGATATGTTTTTGAGTCATTAATTCTTCCTCCATTAAATTAGCAAAATCTTCTCTCTATATTAACCCAGACCTTATTATCAGGATTAGCGCCGAAGACGTTTTTTTAACAGTGATTTCACCATTTCTGCCTCTTCCATCTTAAGAGCCAGAGATAATACAGTGTAAACTACTACACCTACTCCAACACTTCCCACAACTTGGATTAACTGAGCCAATTTATCCACCGGCTCTATAACCAATGAAATTAGCTGAGAAGTATAATAGACTACAATTCCCATAACTAGAGAAATGGCTAAAGTTTTTATTAAAGAAAGCAAGATCTTTTTCCCGCCAATACGCTTTAGTTTCCATTTTAATATATACAGCATAAGCAGGATATTAAAAGTCCCAGCTAAGGAATAGGCTAGAGCCGATCCCCCATGACCTAATACTTTGATTAGCCAGATATTAAGAAGAAAATTTACAACTACAGTAAGCATACCGGTAATAACAGGTGTTCTTGTATCCTGGATGGCATAAAAAACTCTAGTAAGATGTTGTAGGGATGCATAAGCCAACAGACCCAAACAATAGAAAAACAAAGCATAGGCTGTAGCCTCTGTATCTTGGGCTGTATAATTCCCCCGTTCAAAAAGCAGCCTAATAATTGGGGTCCGAATAGCCATTATCCCTAAGGCCGAGGGTAGGGAAACAAAAAATATGGTTCTTAGGCCTAGTGACATGGTATCCAGGAATTCATCTCTTTCATTGCGAGCAAAATGTCTGGACATGGTCGGAAAGGACGCCATGGCAATAGAGATTGCAAAAACACCAATTGGTAGTTGGGTAATTCTCTGAGCGTTCCGTAAAGCCGAGAGCAAACCTTCCGCCAGATTAGAGACGAGGTTTTGATTAACAATTAAGTTAATTTGATGTATTGAATGACCTATTAAAACAGGGATAATCAAACCTATTATTTTCCGCACTCCGGGATGATGTAAATCTATAATCGGCTTGTATTGAGCACCTAGTTTACGTACAGCATTGAAAACCACTAAAAACTGAGCTGCTGCTCCCACTGCCACTCCAACAGCAAAGGCAGTGATACCAAAATAGCGTGATAATAAGGAGCCCACAATTATAATACCTACATTGTATAATACAGAACCTAAGGCTGTAGGGAAGAATTTCTGATAAGAGTTGAGAATACCTGTAGTTACACCTGTCAAAGCCATCAAAAAGGCTTGGACCAGCATAATTCGCGTCATAGCCACAGTTAATAGCTTACTCTCAGCAGTAAAACCAGGAACCATTAATTCAACAAGTTGAGGGGTAAAAATCATTATTAAGATAATTCCACTCAACATAATTATTAAGATTAGATTTAAGACTATACTAGCCACATGCCAACCTTCCTGCTCTTCTTCTCGGGCTATATAGCTAGAAAACACAGGAATAAAGGCTGCATTTAGGGCCCCACCTACTACTAGATAATACAATAAATCGGGAATCGTGAAAGCAGCATTATAGGCATCTGTGAGGAAGTTTTGCCCGAATTGAGCCAAAATCACCATATCCCGTACATAACCCAAAACCCTGGAAAGGATCATAGCAACCATTAATATTATAGCGGCTTTGGCCACTCTTGTTTGTGTCGGCACTAAATTCACACCTTTATTTTCTACTTAGAACTATGACTTGCGCTAACTATTAATTTTATCCCAATGGCCAAAGCTTGTCTATATTTATTCCCTGCTTTAATTGCCGATTATAGCGCCTATTTGACCCAATCAGCAATATGATCGGTTGTATTTTTAATCGTGTCGATTGTTATTAGCCACAATATTTTCCCTTGATCTGTGACATTATTAATGAATTGTAGCGCACAGTCCTGTAGGTTTTCAAGTCTAATGCTGTCTTTCGGCACTGTATAATGAGAGCCTAAGAAAGAAAACTCCCATTGGGATTCGTGATTCTTAAATTCCCAAAGAACTGGCATAGGCCTTCCGACTGTACCTTGAATAGCCTGGTATGTCTGGACCAAGCCTGCTCCAATCAAAAGCAGTATTAACAATAGAACAACAAAAAAAGCAAGTTTATGGTGACGCAAGGCTCTTCCTCCTTCCCTCCATAAACTTCCCGACCAGAAGAAAGCTTAAACTTCCCTCTTAATTATTTTTACCTTTAAGCACGTTGGCAATAATCTCAGCCATTAGAACTGCTGAATTATTAGCATCCTCTTGGGTATTCAAATCGCTGCCGAATTCTAATAACAAGGCTTGAGGATGAAGATTCTGATTATATCTGCGGTCCTTGGCCAGACGGATACCCTTAATCAAACCTGGATACTGTTTTTCGGCTTGGGAGGCGATCTTTTCAGCAAAGGCCAGGTTTTTCTTATAATTGGCATGCTCTGTACCTACCATTATCAGCACCTTAGCGCAGTTTTTATTGTTGATTTTGACTAAGGTATCGTTACGACTTTTTAGGCCAGCATCTCGATGAATATCCAAGACCACCTGAATACTAGGGTATTTTTTCAAGAATTTTTTTACTGTTTGCAGAGAATTAATATATGATTTTGTATAGTCAGGGTAATCATGAATGACATCACTATAGACAGTCTTTATAGAATGTTGACTTTCTAGTGCTTGGGCAAGTGTCTTACTTACTTTAGCTACACCGCCGTTTTTTCCTTCTAGCTTACTGCTACCATCACTAGGCTTATAGGTTTCAGCATTATGGGTAGTGTAAATCAAGATCATCGGCTCGCCGTTTAGCTGCACCGTCGGGAATTCATTCTCTGGAATGCTGATCCATTCGGTTAAATCCTCTTTTTGTCCCGGTAAATAGTAATCTTCCTCCCTATTGTAATCCTCTTCTGTAGGTATAAAAGCTAAGGGGCCAACGGCTGCCTGAGCATTGTGCCCAAAATTAAGTTCATAACTTATTATCGTTGCCGGACTTCTAGAATCTATATTGGTTAGTAATTGTAATAACCCGCTAAAAACTGAGTTCAGATCAATTCCTGCTCCTAAACCAGGTAAACCATCAGCCAAAATTTCCGAATAAAGCTCGTCGTCCACAGCAGCTAGGGGGTTGCTTTCGGCCAGACCGATTGTCAGCGTCATATTCAGGACTAAAAAAAATAAGCAGAGTATTATAAACCCTCTAAGAAGTATTTTAAGTCTGTATCTACTATTACTATTTACAAATACTCTTGGTCTTGCGACAAACATATTCCCCCACCCTTTCTGCTAATAATATGAAGGCGGGGGAATTAATATTACTTTTGTTATCTTTGCTTTTTCTATCTTAGAGTAGTAGGTACAAATGCATCTACCAAACCAATAACTAATGAAGCCAGTAAAGCACCAATAATTGATACCTCTATACTATTCGGTACTATAAACTGGGCCAAATAAATGACTACAGCTGCAATAAGAAATCCCGTAAAACCACGGGCCTGAGGCGACATATCCTTACCAAATAACTTCTCGGCCAGCCAACCGATAACGGCAATAACAAGTGCAGCGATTAAGGCCCCGCCGAAACCTGCCACGGACATTCCAGGAACTAACCAGCTTACTACTAATAGTACAACAGCAGACACTAAGAATCGAATAATCGCGCGGATCATTTATTCACCTCCCTTAATAGTAGCATTTCATATTCCAAAAGTTTTATTCTTCTCTTGGTTAAGTTAGACTTGCTTTTCAAAAATATTAATGATAGAATTTATTGCGTGTATTTCTATCGTATTTTTTCGATGGTATTGATGAGCGCCTAAAGGAGGTGACCTAAAGATGGCAAATATTAAATCTTCCCTCAAAAGAGCACAAATCGCCCGCATTCGTACTGCTAAGAATGCTGCCTATAAATCTATGATGAAAACTGCCGTCCGTCGTTTTGAAACAGCTTTAAATGAGAACAATCTGGACGAAGCAAAGCTAATGCTACAAAAAGCAACACGTATTATCGACAAGCTTGCCGGTAAAGGTATTATCCATAAGAATACAGCGGCTCGTAAAAAATCACGTCTAACTAAACTATTAAATAAAGCTAGCTAATAAAAATCGTCGCTCCAATAAAGCGACGTTTTTTTATTGTAAAACAACAAGACTCCCAGAACCCCTCAGCAATCTTTGATTGCGTTGACGGGTGGAGTGGATAGAAAAACAGCAAAAAAAGTAGGGCACCTTTGACAAGCATAGTTTAAATGTCTTAACGAAATACCACTAGAAATTGATTAACCCGGCACAGGATGTGCCGCTAATCTATTTCTTACGATATGAGTTTTGACATTATCTAGGCGAGGATTGGTGCTACTTTTTTGCTGTTTTTGTATCTTTTCCAACTATATTATCTTAAGTATTAATTGCTCCAAAGCCAATCTATTGTTACTTTGAGTTTTTAAAACCACATCGCATTCAAGAATCAGGCTTAAGATTTTTTCTAGTTCAGCGAATTGATAATGGCGAGCCTGTCGTAAAAGCTTGCTGGTTACAAAAAATGGAGTTTTTAATTCCGAGCTAATTTGCTTCTCACTATAACCTTTGCAAGATAACTCCTTGGCCTGAATAATTAACCGATATTGTCGTGCAATCATAAAGAGAAGGCGCACCGGCGGCTCACCCTGATCCAGAAGGTAGCTCATTTCCAATAAGGCTTGATCGCCTTTTTTCTCACCTAGGCTATCCACCAGAGCAAAAATGTTAGCCTCACTAGTCTTGGTTAGTAGTTTTTCTACGGCAGCCAAAGTAATAACTCCTTCTTCCCCACAGTAGAGAGCCAACTTCTCTAATTCCTGCTTGAGCTGACGAAGTTCATTGGTAGAATTATTCACGATATAAGCCAGGGCTCTTGATTCAATCTTTAAGCCTTGGCTTTCAATTTCATCCCTTAGCCATTGAGACAGTTCATTTGATCTAAGAGGCTTAAATTCTAGGAGCTGACCAGTCTTCTCAATTGCCTTAACTAACTTTCGTCTTTTATCTATGTTACCCTTCACCAGAAAGATCAAACAAGTAGAGAGCAGTGGATCAGCACAATAGTCGAGTAAAGCTTTATCACTAAGATCCTTTGATTCCGCAGAGCCCTCTTTTTTACCACTCTGTAAAAATGTAGGATTCTTCACTAGTACTAGCCTTTTCTCCGCAAAAACAGGTAAGGTATTAGCCGCTTCTGCTATTTGGGCAGGCAAACACTTCTCGCCATCTAGTTC
>JAPXME010000091.1:0-7573 GCA_033809185.1 Clostridiaceae bacterium | reverse complement strand
CCCTTGCACTACAAACAAGAAGATATAGCAATCAATGGTCATGCTATTGAATGTAGGGTTTGTGCCGAGGATCCTTTGAATAAATTTATCCCTTCCCCTGCGGAAATAGAGGATTATCTGGCGCCAGGAGGTTTTGGGATTAGGCTTGAATCAGGGGTTTACGCTGGATATGAAATCAGTACTTTTTATGACTCGATGTTTGCTAAGCTGATTTCCTGGGGCAGTACAAGAAATAAAGCTATCGACAGAATGCGCCGGGCTCTTGAGGAATTTATAGTTACTGGACCGAAAACTACGATTCCCCTCTTATGGTCCATCATGAGCAATGAAGATTTTATTGCTAATGAGATAAGTACTAAATTCATTGAGGAGCACCCAGAGTTATTAAAACAGGTAAAAATATATAACGCAAATATGGAACGTAGCAAGCGTATTATCATTGATGGTTTTACTGAATGATTGCCCTTCGGAAATGAGCTAGCAAAAATCCCCACACATATATATTTGAAGTGTGGGGATTTTTATTGACTTGGTAGTACTTCTAAGTTAATTAGCTCATCTAAGGGAATCTGAAGCTCTTGGAGACTGATCCTAGGATCTGTGATTTGCAACGCATTTTGTACATGGTGCCAAGCTTTATCTAGTTCTAAACTATCGTTAGCAGTAAAGTAGTCATTACGGTTAGCGGCAATACTTATTAGAGCTGGTTCAATAGGTACAACACGGAAAGCAAGACGACCGTTGTGCCGATATTGGTGGGTCCAAATTGGAATATAGCTGGCTTTATTTAAGGTAGGTTCTATTGCCTCCGGCTCAAGGGTAAAATGCAGATTCAAGATGATACTTGATTTACGTTCCAACCCCTTTTGGGCGGAGATGAAATTTCCTAAGGAATAGGTAGTCAGTTTTGTATTAGAAGAACCTTCATCTGTAATAACAATAGGCTCTAATACATGAGGGTGATGGCCGATAATCACATGGGCTCCGGCCTCTAAGATATCTTGGGCCAACTGTATTTGAGCTCTGGTAGCTGTTGGTCTGTATTCTTCACCGAAATGTAGTGCCACTAGGATTAACTGAGCTTCTTGTTCTTGAGCAGTTTTAATATCATTCTTAATCTGTTCAGCGTCTAACATATTGATGGCTACTGTAGTATCTTTCGGCAAAACCAGGCCGTTTAATCCATAGGTGTAGGCCAGGATCACAATTTTACAGCCTTTAACTTCAGTTAGAAGAGGTTTCTGTTGGTCTTCTTTGGTGGCAAAGGTACCTGTATGTAATAAACCTGCTTCATCTAGATGGCGAATAGTTTCAGTTACTCCTGTAACCCCTTTATCGAGGGAATGATTATTGGCCGTGGTAATAACATGAAAACCAGCATCTTTCAGGTTTTGAGCCAGTTGTTCCGGAGCATTAAAACGCGGATAGCCGCTATACACTGCTTTAGAACCGGCCAAGGTTGTTTCCAGATTGCCGATGACCAGGTCGGAGGCTTTTAGGATTGGTTTGACAGGCTTGAAACACTCGGAAAAATCATAACTGTCTATCTCAGAGCGATAGGCCGATGTTATTTGCGTATTGTGGATCATTATATCGCCCACTAAAGTAATGGTAAAATTCTGAGGCTCAGGTGGTGGTGGAGCTTCTGGTTCTTCCACCTGGGTAATTGGCTCTATAGTTGATAAAGATTGTGGGTGACAGCCAACAAAGAGGCTCAGACAAATAATCGTTATCCCCAAGATTAGAATGGTTTTATTAATTCTCATGGCCCATATCCCTTACATAGTATTTTGTTCTTATTATAACAGATCAGGCTAAAGCTGTCTCTTGATAGTAGCCAATCTTCAGACTGCGGCATAAAGTACAAAGAGGAGTCCATAGCAGCAGAAAGGAGATTGGTTTTTGTGGCCATCCAAGGCAGGAAGATAGTAGTCGCTAAAAAAGGTGACCTCTCGGAAATAAAAATTATCCTCAGTAGAAATCAGGTGCGGATTATTAAGGAGCTACCCTTAGTAAACGCTTTAGTAGTTGAATTCCCAAGTCTCAGTGAAATTAATCTATTGACCAGAGGGCTCACAGATGAAGTCAGTATTGAGGACGATCTGGATTTTGAACTTTGTTGGTTATACCCTTGGTTTATGCCGTTCTTTCCTTATATGCCGCCACCACAGGAGATAAAAGGTCCAAGCTCACCTATTGCTCAACGTAGAGTGGATTGGGGGATTAAGAGAATTGGAGCACCAGAGGTATGGGATAAGCTTAAAGAAAGGCGAGTTAAGGTAGGAATTATCGATACAGGGATATATGACAAACACCCAGATTTGCAAGATAATATCAAGGAATGTGTTTTTACTTTAGATGATAACTCTAGCTATCTAGATGACAATGGACATGGAACCCATGTAGCCGGGATTATCGGAGCTAACAGTGGTCCAGGAGGTATGTTAGGAGTTAACCCCTATGTAGACTTTTATGTTGTTAAGGCTTTTAATAGGAAAGGTAGTGGCAAATTATCTGATATTATTGAAGGCTTGGATTGGTTAGTCAGGCGGCAGGTCAACATTATAAATATGAGTTTTTCTACTTCAGAAACTAATAGCGTGTTAGACCAGGCAATTTGGCAAGCCTATGCCCGTGGAACTATCCTTGTAGCAGCAGCTGGTAATTCTGGAGGGGAGAATACGATAAAATATCCGGCCAAATACCCTGAAGTTATCGCTGTTTCAGCTACTGACAGTTCCGACCGCTTAGCTACATTCTCTAGTACTGGCCCAGAAGTTGATTTCTGCGCCCCCGGAGTAAATATAAGGTCTACTTGGCTCTGGGGAGCTTATCAACAAAAGAGTGGAACCTCCTTTGCGGCACCTCATCTTGCCGGTGAGGTAGCTGATTTGTTAAATTATTATGGGCCCATGTCCCCACGGCAGGTTCGAGATTACTTAGAGGCTGGGGCTGTGCAATTGGAAGGCCTCGCCCCGGAACAACAAGGCTTAGGCTTAGTGGAAATACAAAGAATTATCACCTAGACTAAGAACCTGGCTAACATAAGCCAGGTCTTTAGATTACAATTCGATTTTATTAATTGCTATACGTTGATCATAACCGCATTTAAGGCAAGAAAAAAAGGTGTAAGCATTGCCAGCTAGGTACTCCGTCAACTTTCTCCAGGTTGTCTCTATCTAGATAAGGTCTATAGGGTTCCATAAATCCCTCTAAAATACCATAATCAATCATGGTGTCACTACATTCCGGACAGCTTAATTCCTTATAATAAAAGCCGTTGCATACTGGACATACTGATGCCATGCTTTTCACCTCTTTTTCATTTCAAAAGGTTGGATTTTATTAGAATATTTGCTTCCTAAGTAGTATTGCTAATTAATGGTCTTTTATTCAAAGAGGTAAGAAGGCAAATATTTGTTTGTTTCCCTGTAGCATTTAAGTCAGTCATTCCTATAATAAGTAGTAGCAGAAAACTTATTGGAGGAACAGCTATGCCTCACGTACGGATTACTTTATCGCGAGAAATGTTACAGGTCTTGATGGCTAATTTGGCTGAGCTCAGATCCCCGGCCTGTGAATATGTAGTGGAAAATGAAATTGAGGGTGTAAATGAAATAACTCGTATTATTAATCTTATTAGCGGAGATGTTTTTGAACAGGTAGTACAAAAACAAGACACTGGTCAAGAGATTAAGCAGGAATGTAAGATCTACGAATTCCCTTCCCGGAGTGGAGAGGGTAATGAAACACCATAAGAATCGGCAACCAGTCACCATCAAGGATATGTTCTTGTAGTGGCTGGTTCTTTATTGTGAAAACAACAAGGTTCCCGGGCCCCATCAGTAAATTCTTATTAATTATACAATAGGCTGTATAATTGGCTGTCGGCTGGTAAGCTTAATACTAAAGAATTTTCAATAAGCTAGGGGGAAATATTGTTGCAAGACCTAAATTTTAGTGATGTGAAGGCCGAATTTAAGGAGCCGCAGTTCTTAACATATCATTGGGTGTTGGAGGTGCCAACTAACTTATATCGGGAAGTATTGCAGGATTACCCTGGGGACATATATGGTCAGGAACCTGTCCAAGAGTTTGTGACTAGGTACTTACGCTCACGGGGAGATAATGGTATTGTGGGCTTAGTTGGCTTAGATACAAGAGATAATGTGGTAATTATAGATGCAGCTGTGCGGTATGGGAAACAATAGAATAATCTCGGTTTACTGTTTCTTTTGCGGTATAATGGAAAGTGATGCAAAAGAGATTTTGCTAAAAAACCGTGAGAGATGAGTTGCTGTGGAAAAATTCTGTTATTACAACACATTAACTACTCCCTTAGGGGAGTTCCTGTTGATTAGTGATGAAAATAAGCTTTTGCGAGCTGAATTTACCACTGTAGAGGATGCTCTGAAGCTTTATGCTAATTTATACTATGATGATAATTTACCGATATTGCGACAGGCAATAGCGGAGGTAAAGGCTTATTTTGCAGGTACTTTAAGGAAATTCACGGTGCCCTATCGTCTGGAAACAACAGAATTTCGGCGACGTGTCTGGACAGAGTTGGTTAATATCCCCTATGGACAGACTATAAGTTATCAGACATTGGCTGGGCTAGTGGGTAATCCTAAGGCTAGTCGTGCAGTGGGCCAGGCTAACCATCATAATCCTTTGACAATAATTATTCCTTGTCATAGGGTTATCGGTAAGAATGGTCGACTTGTTGGTTATGGCGGCGGTTTAGATAAAAAAGAGTGGCTCCTAAATTGGGAAGCAAAGTGTGTCCGGGAGGACAACGACACTTAGGAGAACATGATGAAGGCGGTGTATTATGTATCTAGGAGCTCATATTTCTATATCCAAGGGTTTGATTGCGGCAGTTCAAGACGCAATAGATATTGGAGCTAATACATTTCAGTTTTTTACTCGTAATCCACGAGGTGGTCAGTCAAAAAAGCTTGATCCCCAAGGCATTGAACAGGCACATAATTTGCTGAAGGAGCATAACTTTGGACCTTTAGTAGGGCATACTCCTTATACATACAACTTGGCTTCGGCTAAGCCTCAGGTAATAGAATTCAGTCTGCGAACATTAAAGGATGACTTAGAACGGGCTGAGCTTATGGGCCTACCTTATTTGGTATTACATACCGGGTCCCATGGGGGGCAAGGTGTAGAGAAGGGTTTAGAACTTGTCATAAAGGGCCTAACAAGTCTATTACCCTCTATACCTGAGGGCGTAATGATCCTCTTAGAAGGTATGGCTGGTACAGGAACTGAGCTAGGATATTCCCTTGCCCATCTAGGAGAAATTATTAAAGCCTGTGATTCTCATCATGGCTTAGGAGTTTGCTTAGATACCTGTCACCTAACAGGTGCTGGCTATGATTTGACTAAATTACCGGAGTTATTTGAGGAAATTGAGGCAGAGATAGGCTTGGAACGTTTAAAAGTATTCCACTTAAATGACTCAAAATTTCCAGTCGGCTCAAAGAAGGACCGTCATGCCAAGCTGGGCGAAGGATACATTGGTCTTGAGACATTAGTTAAGGTTGTTTGTGCCGAAGAATTGAAAGATTGTGTCTTTATCTTGGAGACGCCTAATGTATTAGATGGTTATGCTGAGGAGATTAAACTAGTCCGTAAGCTGTGCAGTAAATAAAAAGTTAGCTGCCAGTGTCGGCTATAAGTTATAAGGAAGGGAGAAACAAGAGAAATAGATGAAAAGATTTTTTTTAATAGGCGGCATAGTCATAGTTCTGCTGGCCTTTTTTGGGAGTAGATTATTCTTGGCTGAATCTTATGACATAGTGGTTTATGGTGGGGGATTTGCCGGTTGTGCTGCTGCTAGAAATGCTGCGGCAGCGGCTCCTAAAGAGAAAATTTTACTTATTGTACCCGATACATCACAACGCCTAGGTGGTCTAGGTACAGTAGGAGGACAGAATTTTACTGATATCCGTCGCTGGAATAATCAGCTTGTTACCAGCGGCTCTTTCGGTCGTTGGTTTACGGAGGCCGGTCAGTTTTATAATACGGAGACAATGGCCGATATTATAACCCGTGATTTGGCCCAATTCAAAAATATCACTATTTTATATAGTACGGACATTAACAGTATTAAGCAGGAAGGTTCCCGGATTAAAGAAATCACCTTAGCCCCAATTGTGCGCGATTCTGAGGGAATAGTCAGATGGAGTGAAGGTGGGCGGAGGATCAAGGGGCAGATCTTTATCGATGCCTCAGATAGCGGTAAGCTGGCTGAATTAAGTGGGGCCAATTTGTCAGTAGGTAGAGAGGATTGGCCTGAGGCTTATTGGACCGAGAAGGATCAAAGCAATATTCCTTTACAGCAAGCGGCTACCTTAATGTTCAAGGTGACTGGTGTGAAGACCCCTGATAAACCTATGCGTGTAGGAGATTTAGAGTTTGTTAAGGATGATAAAGGTAGTTGGGGTTTAGTTGGCGGACAGAAAACTTGGCAAGAGAATGAAATAGTTGTGCAATTTAACCGGGAGTATAGCCCTCAAGGCTTTGCAATTAAGCCTATTAATGCTGCTCAGAATGGCCTAGATAATGAGGAATGGTGGCTCAATATGTTACTGGTGTTTAATGTAGATGGACGCCAGACCGCTAGAGACCAGGAAATCGGGATTAGGCCGGCAAGTAGCTCGGCGGATAGCCTTAACGTTGACCAGGCTTGGGTAGCGTCCCGTGAGTTTCTGAACCAGCCTGGGTTTTTGGAAGCATTACGTCAGTTTAGTGTTAAAACGGAACAGGGCGAAGTAGGCTTTGCTCAGGCTGAATTGGTAAGAGATGCTAACGGCTTACCGGTAGTAGGAGAAGTAATGTATCTGCGGGAAACAGTTCACGGCATGTTACAGGACGAGGAGCTTCCCCAAGGTAAGGAGAATTCTCTCTATGCTCTGACAACCTTAGAAGCCCAACAGGCAGGCCCAATACCTTCAGAAGGGGCGGATTCCGTCAATTATGCTGAGCGAATAGGCTTAGGCTATTACTTAATGGATATCAATGCCTATATAGCAGAGGACTTATTACAGGAAGGCCAATACAACTGGCCGGTAACCGGTTACTTAAGGCCCGACTTGCACGAACAGGGAGGGCAACCTGTTAATCCTGTATATCTTCCCTACAGTATGTTAATAAATCCACAGGTTTCAAATCTTTTAGTGCCTGGTTATGCAACTAGCTGCTCTTCCTTAGCTTGGGCTGAGATTAGGGTATTACCCAACTTGGCTGTATTAGGTGATGCTGCCGGTGTAGCAGCAGCCGGATCGGTTTTAAAGAAAAAGCTACCAACAGAATTTGGACCAGAGGAAATAAGTTGGCTGCAGACAAAGCTGACTCAATTTGGGTCTAGGCTAGAAAAGTAAAAAGGCAACACAGAAGAATCGTCTGTGTTGTCCTTTCCCTGAAGGAGGGTGATTCATTTGTTAAGGCAAAAAATTTGCTGGTTTCTCCTAGGTGCGACTTGTTTTATCATTTCACAAGTCTTGCTAAGATTGCCGCTTCTCCAGTATTTGCAACAATCAACAAAATTCATGTTAGT
>JAPXME010000090.1:0-7672 GCA_033809185.1 Clostridiaceae bacterium | reverse complement strand
AAAAATTCTGCCAGATTACTGTTAACTCCGCAGCTAATACTTCTGGAGGTTCCAATTCAGATTGAAAGTAGATTTCCCAAGCTTGTGTGGCTTGGGAAATCACAATTTTCATGATCTTACAAGCAGAAAGATATTCACGGGACTCTGGGCTCACTTGCGCTTGCATTAATTCCTTATACCATTCACCATATCTTTTGCCTTGACCAATGGACATAGCGCAAGCTTCACCTCCTTCTTTCCGCAATCTTTTTCACAGCTTTATCATGTTAATTACAAGTATACTAAACCTAATAATTTACTTTGATTACGCCTGGGACTTTTCTTAGGTTTTCAAGGACATCAATGTTAGTATAGCAATAGGGAATATCTAGATGCAAGGTAACAACTAACTGTCCATCCCTTTCTGCATTCATCTCAATATTACGAATACTAACGCTCATTTGCCCCAAAACAGTGGCAATAGCCCCTAATTGTCCAGGTTTATCCTGGATATAAACATCAATAATAGAACCTTTATTACCTCTTCTATTTTGTAATTTCTCTAGGCTTGGCATGAAAATTAGTACAACCAAGACAATTACTGTAGTAATAACAGAATTAATATAAGCTCCTGTTCCGACAGCCAGGCCTATTCCAGCAACAACCCATAAGGAGGCAGCAGTAGTGAGCCCTCTGATTCCTCGACCAGAACGCATAATAGTTCCGGCACCGAGAAAACCTATGCCGCTTACAATTTGCGCCGCTATACGTCCGGGATCAGATACCCCTCCTGCAATATGAGTATACATTTCGATAGAAGTAATAGTAATCAAGCAGGAACCTAAAGAAACCAAGGTATGGGTCCGAAAGCCGGCAGATTTATTAAGGCTTTCACGTTCCAAACCGATGATAGCTCCTAATACAGCGGCTAACAATAACTTGAGAGCATTAAATAAATGATATTGCACCGCTATCCCCCCCCATTATTACCTTAACTCAATTATTCCTTAATAATTGAGCTAATATATTCTATGATCTGATTTCTAGCTATAAATCTTGTCTCCTTCTCCTGTCGACATTTTAATTCCACCTGACCCGTTTCTAAGGTCTTCTTACCTACAGTAATTCTCAACGGGAAACCGATTAGATCTGCATCTTTAAACTTCACACCAGCTCTCTCATCCCGGTCATCGATTACAACCTCAACACCGGCCTCAAGCAATTCCTCGTATATTTTCATAGCTTCTTGCCAAATTGATTGATCGTTAACAGATACAGGTACAACTATCACCTGGTAGGGCGCGATTGACAGCGGCCAGATAATACCGTTCTCATCATTATTCTGTTCAACGGCTGCTGCCATAGTCCTACTTACCCCGATACCGTAGCAACCCATGACAATTAAATTCTCTTTGCCATTTTCATCGACATAAGTAGCACCTAAGGCTTCACTATACTTAGTACCTAATTTAAATACTTGGCCAACCTCTATACCCCTGGCTCTATCTAAGACTGCTCCACACTTTGGACATGGCTCACCAGGTTCAATTAAGCGGAGATCACCATAGGCGGTAACCTGAAAGTCCCGGTCTGGTTGAACATTGATCAGATGATGATCCTTCTCATTAGCTCCACAGACAGCATTAATCATAGTTCTAATCTCTTCGTCAGCATAAATCTTAACCTGCTTCGCTAAAGCTACTGGTCCTACATAACCGACCTCTCCTCCAGTTACTTCTTTGACCTTCTCCGGTTCAGCCAGTTCCAAGGTTAGAGAGCTATGGAGCTGCTGGATTTTAATTTCATTTACAGTACGGTCACCCCGTACCAACACGGCAATTACCTCATTATCGGCCTGGAAGAACATAGTTTTAATAATCTTTTCTGCAGGTATTTGTAGAAACCCAGTTAGCAGTTCCACGGTGTTCATTCCAGGGGTAGATACTTTCTCTATTTCCTTAGCTTCTTCTACTGGATTAGCTGCAGGCTGACAGGGAGCAATCTCTGTGTTGGCAGCATAATCACATTTTGGACAGTAGACAATCTCTGCTTCCCCGGCTTCAGCTAAGACCATGAACTCATGAGTGCCGCTACCGCCAATAGCTCCTGAATCAGCCTCAACAGGTCTGAATTTTAAACCACAACGCTTAAAGATAGCCGTATAAGCATCAAACATTTTCTGGTAGCTTTCCTCTAAGCCTGCTTCATCTCGATCAAAAGAATAAAGGTCCTTCATAATAAATTCCCGACCTCTTAAAAGGCCAAACCGTGGGCGTCTTTCATCTCTGTATTTATTTTGGATCTGGTAAAGTCTTAAAGGTAATTGACGATAAGAATTAACCTCATGTCTAACCAGATCAGTAATAATCTCCTCATGAGTAGGCCCCAAACAGAAATCACGTTCATGCCGATCTTTTAAGCGCATTAATTCTTTACCATAGACATACCAGCGTCCGGACTCTAACCATAATTCAGCAGGCTGAATAATTGGCAACATGATTTCTTGGCCACCGGCCTTATCCATTTCCTCACGGACAATGGCTGATATTTTTTGTAAAACCCTTTGAGCCAGGTGTAGATAAGTATAAACGCCAGAGGAGGACTTACGAATATAGCCTGCTCTGACCAATAATTTATGACTGATTACTTCGGCTTCCGCCGGTACCTCGCGTAAAGTAGGTGTTAACATACGACTAAAATACATAGTTTATTCCCCTTTGCTTATGAATTTTTCTATTTCTGTCCACAATGCTTCGACCAGTTGATTTTCCGGTACCTTGCGGATAATTTTTCCTTTAGCAAAAATAATCCCCTCTCCTTTTCCGCCGGCCAATCCAAAATCAGCCTCTCTAGCCTCACCAGGTCCATTTACAACACAACCCATCACGGCGATAGTCAACGGAATATCTATACCTGCCACTTTTTCTGCAACCTGTTGGGCAATCTGATAAAGGTCTATCTGAGTCCTACCACAAGTAGGACAAGCAATAAGCTCTACACCACTTTTCCTTAAGCCTAAAAAACTGAGGATTTGCTTGGCGACCTTGATTTCCAGCAGAGGATCTCCCGTTAAGGATACTCTAATGGTATCACCGATTCCCTCCGCTAACAAGGTACCTATCCCAAGAGCAGATTTGATACTGCCCGCTTCTGGCAAGCCTGCCTCTGTCACCCCTAAATGTAGGGGATAATCTACCTTTTGAGCTATCTGCCGATAGGCCTCAATCATCAACGGAACTCGGGAAGCTTTCAAGGAAATTTTGATCAAAGAGAAGTTCAATCTCTCTAAGATAGCCACGTGTCTTAAAGCACTTTCCACCATGGCTTCTGCTGTAACCCCGCCATACTTGTCCAATAAATCCTTTTCCAAAGAACCACTATTAACACCGATCCGGATAGGTATCTGCCTATCCTGAGCAGCTTTCACTACTTCTGCTACTTTATGCTCTGAACCGATATTACCAGGGTTAATTCTTAGGGCGCTACAGCCATGTTCTATTGCCATAAGGGCTAAGTGATGATCAAAATGAATATCGGCAATAACAGGTAGAGGTGATTCCCGTACCAATTGTTTCAAGGCCTTTGCTGCTGTATTGTCAGGTACAGCTACCCGTATTATCTGACAACCGTTAGTAGCCAAAGTACGAATCTGCTGTAAAGTAGCTTCTACATCAGCAGTATTAGTATTAGTCATACTTTGAATGGAGATCGGATAAGAATCACCGATCCCCACTGAACCAATCTTGAAGTTAACTGTCGGCCGTCTGGCAAAAACATTATCTTTCATATGTTCTTCCTCTAGTAACTATTATCAAGTATAGGAAACATTATCTAGACGTAAATAGCCTTATAAAATCCTTATAAGTAACGAGTAACATTAAACACATCAAAAGCGCAAAACCAATTAAGTGAACTAAATTCTCTTTAGCCGGACTAACCGGTCTGCCCCTTACAGCTTCAATAACCATAAACAAAAATCTACTGCCGTCTAGAGCTGGAATTGGTAAAAGATTTAATAAGCCTAAATTAATAGAGATAACTGCCGTCAGATTAATAAGATTAATTAGGCCAAAACGGGCAGATTCGCCGATCAATGTGATTATTCCAACGGGTCCTGTGATGCCATCAGTGGAAACAGTACCCCGGAGCATTCCCAGCAAACCTTGGATAGTCATAACTATTACTTGCCAGGTTCTAACCACACCCTCTTTGATACCTTCCAAAAAGCCAATCTTCTGCCAGATATAATTGCCCTTAGGCAAAATCCCGATCAAATAACGCCCTGTCTCCGTATCAAGCTGAGGAGTAAGCTGAACAGTCTTAGTTTCACCGTCTCTTTCAAACTGTACTGTCAGGGTCTGACCTGAATCTTGATTAATTAAATCCGACATCTCACTCCAAGTCTCTACCCCAGTACCGTTAATACCTATAATCTTGTCATCAGCTAGAAGGCCGGCATTTTCTGCTGGACTGTTTGCTACTATTTCACCGACAAAAGTATCATAATCTTGGGGTATTCCCAGGAAACTGAAGATCATGGAAAACAACAATATTGCCAAGACAAAATTCAATAGTGGTCCGGCAACTACTACAGCCATTCTAGACCAGACCGGTTTATGATCGAACCTGCCGGGATCATAGACCTCAGCTTCTGCATATTCCTCATTACCGACTTCACCAGCCATGCGGCAAAAACCTCCTAAGGGCAATAACCGCAAGGAATAAAGAGTAGTCCCAACCTTCTTCCCTAATACTTTGGGACCCATGCCTAAGGCGAATTCCTCTACCCTGATTCCGACTAATCTGGCTGCTAAAAAATGACCTAATTCATGAACAAAAACTATTAAGCCAAAGACAATAATAGCTGCAATAAAAGTCTGCACAATATACCTCCTTAATTCGGTACATTTTTCCTTGCTTCCTGCCGAGCCCATCCATCACAAGCTAAGACAGTTTCAATATCTAAAAGTTTAACAGGAACATGCCTTTCCATAACTCGGGCAATAATTCGCGGTATTTCCATAAAACCAATTCGGCCTTGCAGAAATAGTTCCACCGCTACCTCATTAGCCCCGTTATACACAGTAGGCATACTGTCTGCCCTTTTACCTGCTTCATAAGCTAACCTAAGGCCAGGGAATCTCTCGAAATCTGGTTCCTCAAAGGTCAAATCCTCACAACGGCTAAAATCCAGTTTAGGGAAGCTATTAGACTGTCGTTTAGGATAAGTAAAAGCATATTGAATTGGAACACGCATATCTGGTCTACCAAGTTGGGCCAGACAAGAACCGTCATCATATTGTACTATAGAGTGTATTATACTTTGGGGATGTATAATAACCTGAATCTTCTCGTAGGGCACAGCAAAAAGCCAGTGAGCCTCTATAACCTCCAGTCCCTTATTGATAAGACCAGCACTGTCTATAGTAATCTTAGGCCCCATCTGCCAGCGTGGATGCTGTAAAGCCATTTCAGGGCTAACCCGGCTCATTTCCTGCTGGCTATAATTTAGAAAGGGGCCGCCAGAGGCTGTTAAGATCAGTTTATCCACTACAGAATGATTATGCTCCTCCAAGCACTGAAAAATAGCTGAATGTTCACTGTCTACAGGTAAAATTTTGCTGTTATTCTCTTTAGCCTTAGAAATCACAAGATTTCCTGCTGTAACCAGGGTTTCTTTGTTAGCCAATGCTACCATAGTACCTCGACTTAAGGCTTTTAAAGTAGGCTCTAAGCCAGCAATTCCTGTAACAGCAACTAATATAAGTTCTATGCCTCTTAGGTCAGCCAAATCCACTAAACCAAGAGGACCGCTGGAGATTTCATATTGACAACCAGGGGTTAAGTCACGTAATTCTTTTATTCCCCTTTCTTCTTGAATAACCACATAAGCTGGCCGATATTTTTTTATCTGCTCAGCCAAAAGAGTCAGATTCCTACCTGCAGCTAAGCCGATTATTTCGTATTCTTCCGGGTGTTGATCCACCACCTCTAAGGCTTGACGACCAATAGAGCCTGTTGAACCCAGTATAACGATTTTTTTTGTCACAGTAGCTTCAATACCTCCGCATCTTTAACCTTTACCACTGTTATTTTACACATTGCCAGCTCTATATAATCTCAATTCTAATCAAGCTGAGATTTTTGCCTATATATAGCTTTGCCTATTATAACTATAAACGGACCGATGAGAATACCCCAAAATCCCCATAAGCGTAACCCTAGATAGAGAGATATTATCATCACCAGAGGGTGTAATCCGAGATTACCGGCTAAAATCTTCGGCTCCATTAATTGCCTGGTTCCGGCAATGATTCCAAAGAGCATCAAGATTCCCACTCCCAAACGGACTTCTCCTAAAAATATCAGAATTAATGCCCAAGGAATGAATAAGGCTCCAGGCCCGAAAACCGGTAGTAAATCAAAAAGTCCTGCAATAACTCCAATAGTCAGGCCATATTCCAGACCCAAAAAGCTAATTCCTACTACAGTCAAAACTGTTGTTATCGTAAGTAAAATTATTTGCCCGCGGAAATAACCGATCAGAGCACTGCTAATCTCACCCATAATGGCACTACATGGTCGGATCATTTTTGGGGGCAATATTTGATAAATCTTCGAAGTAATCAGTAGCTTATCCCTACTGATAAAAAAAGTCGCTAAGCCTGATAAAAATACAATAGTGATAAATGACGGCAAACCTGTCAAAAACTTAAACAACCAAGTAGTGGCTTCAGATACAAGATTAGAGATTCTCAAAAGTCCAATTTGCAAGTTCTCTTGTAATGCCACTTGAGCCTCTGTTGGCAAGGGACTATCAGTAATAAAATTACGAATTTTCTGGACTATACTCAGTCCCTCTTCAGAGAGGAGCTGGGTATAGGCCGGAAAATGTCGATATAATATGGTGAGCTCTGTTGTCAATCGGTAAGTAACAATGACAACTAACAATACTAACAAAGTTAACAGGAATAGTAAGGAAATAACTACTGCAGTACCCCGCTTAATGCCCTTCTGTAACTCTAACTTATCTACCAGAGGGTCAATGAGTATTGCTCCTATAATGGCAGCAATAAAGGGTGATAAAACCCTCAATGTCTTCCTCATTATGTCGAAAAAACTAGGAAAAAAATAAACAAAAGTAAAATAAAGAGTTAATAAACTCAATAAAATCAGCAGTATTCTCAGAACGTTAATTTGATAGCGCTCTTTTTCCCAATTCATAAAGCAATATATCTCGTCAAAATAATCAAGAGGTAATAAGTTAAGGGGGCAGCCCATAACAAGCTGTCAAAGCGATCTAAGACGCCTCCATGCCCTGGGAGTAAATCTCCTGAATCCTTAGTTTTAGCAAACCTTTTCAGACTACTTTCAAAAAGATCGCCCAGTTGAGCTCCTAAGGAAATTACCGGTGTGATAATTACTAAGACGCGGTTAAATGCTAAAGGTACACAGGCTACTAATATTAAAGAGGCTATTGTACTGGCCACAAGCCCTCCTAAGAAGCCTTCCCAAGTCTTTTTAGGACTAATATTAGGTGCTAGCTTGTGTTTACCGAAGTTAATACCCACAAAGTAAGCCCCAATATCTGTGGCCCAAACTGTAATAAACACATAAAAGGTCAACCAAAAACCATTTTCTAGAGACCTTAATAACAGTAGATGAGAAAAACCATAAGATATATACAAGACGA
>JAPXME010000089.1:0-7708 GCA_033809185.1 Clostridiaceae bacterium | reverse complement strand
GACAACAAAGCTTTGCGGCAAGAAAATGAAGAATTGATGCAAAAACTAGCTCTTATAGAAGAAGAGATATACCGGCTCCGGGAAAAGGATTTTGAGAATAAACGGTTGCGTGATTTGCTAGATTATCGGAATGAAAAAGCAGACAATTATGAATTAACTATGGCCAGAGTTATTGGCCGTGACCCAAGTAATTGGTATAGGAGCATCATTATTGATAAAGGGTTAAAAGACGGTCTCAGTATCAATATGCCGGTAATTACTCATAAAGGATTAGTGGGAACCATAATTAATGTCTCTGATAATACGGCAGAGGTACTCTTAATTCTTAATGGAGATGGAGCTGTAGGTGCTCAGGTATCTGAAAATAGGACGCCGGCAGTTGTCATAGGTAATAATAGAACAGATAGCTTACAGATGATTCATCTGCCCCATGATGCGGACATTTCTCTAGGGCAAATTATCAGTACTTCAGGATTAGGGGTTTTATATCCAAAGGGTATCCGGATTGGTTATGTGGTGGACGTGGAGATTAATCCTAACGGATTAACGAAAACCGCTACAATTAAACCCTATGTGGATTTCGGTCGCTTAGAGGAGGTTCTGGTAATTTTACAGGTCAAGAACCCAGAGTTGGCAGAAGAAGAAGGAGTAATACCGGCAGATACGAATATTCCTGATGGACCAATGGAGGAGGTTGAACTACCATGATGGCACTAGCATTGGTCGTTTTGGCCATAATTAGTCTTCTCTTGCAATCAACGATCCTTCCTTATTTGACTGTTGGGGGTGTGACCCCAGATTTAATTTTGGTATTGGCTGTTCTCTACAGTATTTTCCAAGGTCCGAAGCGTGGTGCTCTAATGGGCTTTATACTGGGATTGATGGAAGATTTATTTCTGGGACGGTTTATAGGCATGAAGGCCTTAACTGTTGGTCTTACCTCATTAATCGTTGGTTGGTTTGCTCAACGGGCTTTCCGCGAGAATATTATAGTGCCTATCTTGGCAATGGTTACAGCTACTTTATTTAGCGAATTAATTTATTTATGTGTAGGGAAAATTGTCGGCTTAAGCTGGGGATGGGATTTATTCCTTTGGAAGGCAATCCCCTTAGCCGTATATAATACTTGCTTGGTACCTTTTATTTATATTCCTACTTTTTCTTGGTTTATTAGGGAGAGCGAAAGTATTTAAAAGAGGGGACACACCTGCTAAAGAATCCAGGAATGTTCCCTCAACAAGTTATGACAAGGGTCACGGAAAGGGCCTTAGCAGTTCGTTGGGAGGTGTGACTTATGGGACATAAAAAGAGCAGAGCAGTCATAGAAAAATCTTTACGGCTCTATACATGGGTCACCATCTTAATCTTTGTGGTTTTGATCGGCAGGTTAGCCTGGCTGCAATTGATAGAGACAGAGATATATCGACTTCAAGCTGATACTAACATCATTAGAAAAATCCCTGATACAGCCAGTCGTGGAGAAATGGTAGATCGGAACGGCAACGTTTTAGTGACGAACAGAATGGTTTTTAATCTATCCCTCGATTATCTTTCCTTGGATAAGCTTGAGGCTGAAGAGAGGGAGCAGGTTATTGATATTTTAGTACAGATTTTGCAAGAACCGACGATTACTAGGGAGAGTATTCAAGAGGCTATTCGGGCTCAACGAAATAGATTATATGAACCGATTACCGTTAAACGCGATATACCTATCGATTTAGTGACTACTATCGAAGAGAGAAAAAGTGAACTGATTGGCGTAAGTATAGAGGTCCAGCCCCAACGTTCTTATCCTTATGGGAACCTGGCCGGTCATTTGCTAGGTTATGTTCATTCTATTAAAGAAGAATTGGAATTGCCTGAGTATGCCGATTATGGAATGAGCGATCTGGTTGGTAAAATTGGTTTAGAGAAGAGCTATGAACAATATCTGCGGGGTGAAAACGGTTTTCGGCAGATGGAGGTCACCGCCACAAACCGGCCTGTTAGAGAGGTTCTGAATATACCGTCTGTTCCTGGGCATAAGCTAGTTCTCACTTTAGACTTAAGACTCCAACAAGTTATGGAGGAGGCTTTTGATGCAACCCTACTCCAGGTTCAAGAGAAATTCCCTAAGGCCCAGGCTGGAGCTGCTGTGTTATTAGATGTTAAGACAGGTAAAATTCTGGCTTCAACCAGCAGGCCTACTTTAAATCCAGATGATTTTAACGGTAATTCTCTTAATCAGGATCAAGCTGATTACTATTTTAGGAACTTGCCCCCCGCTATGAACAATAGAGTAATTCAGGGTAGCTACGTGCCGGGCTCGACATTTAAACCAATTACCGGTATGGCTGCTTTAGAAGCAGGAGTAGATCCAGCCAAGGATTATGTGAATTGTACAGGACGGTATTGGCATGCGCCCTACATTAAATGTATAGGCGTGCATGGCAAAGTTAACTATTACACGGCTATGGCCAAGTCTTGTAATGTGTATTTTCAAGAAATGGCTCGCCGCGCTGGCATAGAGATGATTGGCAAGGTAGGTAATGAGTTTGGTTTAGGTAAACCTAGCGGAATTGATATACCTTTTGAAAGCACGGGAATATTGCCGAGTCTTGAATGGCAGAAGCAGGAATTCCAAAAACGTCGAGACAGAATAAATGACCGAATTGATAAAACCATCAGTAATCTTGAAAAGGAGTATCAGGAGAAAATTGATGCAGCTCCAGATAACTCTACCAAGAGAAGATTAGAAAACGAGCTAAAAAGTAGAATAAGGTCTTGGGAACAGCAACGTAAACAAGAACTGGCTCATTATACAACTTGGCATGACTGGGATTCATATAATACTGGGATTGGTCAAGGATATAACGAATACAGTATAATCCAAATGGCTAATTACACGGCGACAATAGCTAACGGAGGAAAACTCTACAGGCCGTATATCGTAGAGAAAATTATTGCTGCAGACGGTAGTGTAGTTAAAGAAGTACTGCCGGAGCTGCGGAGTATTGCAGATGTATCCCCACAGACTATTGAGGAAACCCAAAAGGCAATGTTAGCTGTTGCTTCTCCAGGAGGTACGGCTTATCACTTATTTAGAAACTTACCGGCTGATATTAAAGTATGTGCTAAGACAGGTACCTCTCAGCCAGGAAGAACAGGCTATGGTAGCAAGGATTTTGACGGCTTATTTATTGCTTTTGCTCCTGCCGATGATCCGGAGATAGCCTTTGCCGGGGTTATTGAATATGGTAACAGTGGTTCAGGTTCTATTGGCTTAGTTGCCAAAGCTTTATTTGAAGAGTATTTTAGGGCTGAGAGCCCACAGCCCTAAAGCCCTAAAATAACAGGAAAAAAACACCGCGATTTTCCATGTAAGCGGCAGGGATTTATTTGCACAGTAGCGAACATAGAGATGATGCTAGTTTGTTAGAACTTAACTAGCTATGATGCCAAGGGGGAAGCACTTTACGATAATGGACAAGGATTTATTTACAATCAAAGGAAGCAAATATGGTTTAACCATTGTTTGTGATGAGCAAGCGGCTTGGTCGGAGGTGCTAAATAGCCTCAAAAATCGTATTCAAGGCAAAGAAAGAGATTTTTTAGCAGGAGCCAAAGTCACTGTGGAGCTCGGCAATCGACTATTGAATAGCCAAGAAGTTACTGCACTTTGGGCTCTGTTAGAAGACAATCAGATTTTTATTAAAAATCTCAGAAGTGGTAAAACAGAAAAAACTGAACAAAAAAGGGACTATAGTAAAATCAGAGACTGTAGTACCTTGCCCACCCTGGTAGTTGATCGTGGCTTGCGATCGGGGCAAAAGATTACATATGACGGAAATCTGATTTTATTTGGTGATGTAAATCCCGGTGCGGAAATCGAAACAACTGGTTTTACACTAATTTGGGGAGATCTCAGAGGCACTGTTCATGTTGGGATTACAGGAAATCAAAAAGCCTGGGTTGCGGCTCAAAGACTGCAACCAACCCAACTGAGAATTGCCCACTATATTACACGGGCTCCTGAGGAAGAACCACAAGAAGCTGAAATTGCAGAAATTGAAGATGAAATGATCGTGGTTCGACAGCTTAGGAAGACAAATATAGGAAAACTTCATTTAGTAGATGAACATTAGGGGGAGTAAAAATGGGTGAAACAATTGTAATAACCTCAGGTAAAGGTGGCGTTGGAAAAACTACAACCACAGCAAATATCGGAACAGCGTTAGCCGCTATGGGGTATAAGGTAGTTCTAATCGATACAGATATAGGCTTAAGAAATCTTGATGTAGTATTAGGGTTAGAAAACCGCATAGTCTACGATCTGGTTGATGTGGCTACAGGAAATTGCCGCCTGAGACAAGCCTTGATCAAGGATAAAAGGTTTGAGAATCTTGTTTTATTGCCGGCAGCCCAGACTAAAGATAAATCAGCAGTGAATCCAGAGCAGATTGAGGAGCTTTGTAATCAATTAAGAGAGGAATTTGATTATGTCCTGCTAGACTGTCCAGCCGGTATTGAACAAGGATTCCGTAATGCTATAGCCGGAGCCGATCGTGGCGTAGTTGTTACCACCCCAGAAGTATCTGCCGTCAGAGATGCTGACCGAATTATTGGTTTACTAGAGGCAGCCGAGTTAAGAAACCCCAAATTAGTTATTAACAGGCTTAGACCATCAATGGTAAAACGCGGAGACATGATGGATATCAATGATATGATTGACATTTTGGCCGTTGATCTCCTTGGTGTGGTCCCTGAAGATGAAATGATTGTAATTTCAACTAACCGGGGTGAACCTGTTGCTTTAGAGAAGAATTCCATGGCAGGGCAGGCTTATCGAAATATTGCTAAAAGAATTACCGGTGAAGATGTCCCCCTGATCAATATGGATGAAGGGGATGGTATTTTAGGTAAGTTGAAGAAGATTTTTAATATTAATAATTAATTATTGTTTTGGGGGGGTATAAAGATGGATTTATTCGGTAGAGTTATGGGTACAAGGGAATCTTCCAGTAAGAATATTGCTAAGGAGAGGTTACGTCTCGTTCTAGTACATGATAGGAGCAATGTCTCACCACAATTATTAGACAGTTTAAAAGAGGATCTAATCGATGTTATTAACAATTACATGGAAATTGATCGGCAGAATGTAGAAGTTAACCTAAACTCCGATGATCATTATGTGGCTTTGGTAGCCAATATTCCTGTACTAAAACTTAAAAGATTGACTTCCTCCACCAGAGGTCTGTAAGTATATAAAAAGTCCCTTCCACAAAATAAGGTTCCAAAAGACAATAAATTTACGCTATAATTATTCGGGGGGGGGGGGAAGGCTTTGCGCATCTACAAATTGCTGAGGAGTCTTGATTGGCCTGCACTTATTGCTGTTGGGCTCATCCTTGTGATGAGTTTCTTTGTTTTAGATAGCGCTACACAGAATGCTAGTGTAAAGTATGGTACGAATTATCTTCTCAAACAAGCCGTGCTGTTAGCTGCTGGCGTCTGTGCGTTTATTGTTGTACTATTGATAGATTACAGTAGATTTGCCAAGTATGCTGTATATTTTTATTTACTCAACATCCTACTTCTTGTAGCCGTATTGGTTTTCGGTAAAGAGGCTAAAGGGGCCCAAGCCTGGATTCCTATTGGTTCTTATCGTTTTCAGCCAGCTGAGTTGGCAAAGGTTATCTTAATCATAAGTCTGGCTCAATTTCTGACTCCACGAGTGGGTAAGCTTAACACTTATCGACAGATGTTACCTGTATTTCTCTATGTGGGGATCCCTCTAGGGTTAATTATGCTACAACCTGATTTAGGTACTGGGCTGGTTTATATTGCGATCATGTTCGGAATGCTCTTAGCTGCTGGAGCCTCTCCATTTAAGCTAGGCCTACTATTAGGCGGCGGTGTAGGAGCAGTAGTACTAGCCATAGTGGGGCACTACAAATGGGGTTGGTGGATTCCTTTAAAGGAATACCAGCTAATGCGCTTAGTTGTATTTGTCGATCCGATGATTGACCCCAAAAACTGGGGTTGGAATGTGATTCAATCTAAAATTGCTGTTGGCTCAGGAGGATTATTAGGTAAAGGTTGGCATATGGGTTCCCAGACAAGCGGGAATTTTCTACCTGAGCAATGGACTGATTTTATCTTTAGCGTTGGGGCTGAAGAATTTGGTTTTGTCGGAGCGGCTTCTTTATTAATTCTCTTTTTCATCCTTCTATATAGAGGTATTAAAACGGCCAGACAGGCAAAGGATACCTATGGTTCCTTAGTTGCTATTGGTATTGTGTCAATGTTTGCTTTTCATATCTTCCAGAATGTTGGTATGGCTATTGGAATTATGCCTATTACCGGAATACCGTTACCCTTTGTAAGTTACGGAGGCAGTGCCTTGTTAGCCAATATGATTGCTTTAGGTTTATTGATGAATGTTAATATCTACCGGGAAGTAATTCTATTTTAAAGATGAAGGTTATTCTCTTTTTGACAAAAAGTTAAGGGATGAAAAGAGCCGCCGGGAGGGTTTCCCAGCGGCTTTTGAGTTGCAGTTGATCTAAAATTGTTTAGATAGTTCTTCTAGGGTATTAGCTATAGCGTTTAAGGCATGAACCGAAGCTGTTATCTCTTCTGTTGAAGCTGCTTGTTCTTGGAAGACAGAATTATTGCAAGTAATCTTCCCATTAATTTCATCAAAGGATTCTTGGATTTTATCTAAGATGTTCTTTATTTCCTCAATCTGTTCTTTGGTTGTAGTGGATAACTGGCGAATTTCTTGAGCTACTACGCCAAAGCCGCGACCATGTTCACCGGCGTGAGCTGCCTCAATCGCTGCATTAATGCCAAGGAGATTGGTTTTTGAAGCAATATCTCTTAACAAGGTCAAAATCTCATCCGTACTCTTCATCTGTTCATTCGTTTCCTGCACTTGATTACAGACATTAGAGTTTACAGCAGCTACTTCTTGCATACCTGTAGAGATCTGCATAATAGCCGAAGAGATTTGGGACAAATCACTGGCTATATTAACTGAAAGTTCCTTAATCCGTTCCTGCTTGCGCAGACTCTTACAGATAGTGATATTCCCAACAACTTCTCCATCATCGTCTTTGACAGGGAAAGCGTATACTCTAAACGGGTATCCATGTAGTTCTTTAGGAACACTTCCAGTATATACTTGATCTGTAGCCATCGATTTATAAGCAGCAAATTGCAATAACAAGTTGAACATTGACTGTTGAATAGCCCATCAGGCGACACGGGAATAGATCCGGTCCAACTCATCCTCAAAGAGATCATCCGGGGTGTGGTAGCCCAGGAGTTTTCTCGGTAGGCTGTTGCACCAGATCTCGATCTGAACGATCTGCTCATCGGAGTAGCTGTCGATCCGTTTCCCCTTGGGGATAAATCTTCGGATGAGGCCGTTGTGGCGCTCTACGGATGCCTTTTCACAAGAGGTATAGGGATGAGCAAAGTAGACCAGCGTTTGGCTTAAGTTTTCCAACCCGGACAACATCGTAAACTCAGAACCATTGTCTGTCGTAATCGTCTTGAAGATGTCATCCCAGTGTTCACTGTACTGTGAACGGACAGCTTCTAAGGCAGCCATGACACCGTTTGGATTCCGACCCGGAACACGAATCATCCAGTACTCGCGGCTCTTGCGTTCAATCATAGTGAGCAGAGCATCGTCATCCTTTTTCTTTGAACCGATGACAAG
>JAPXME010000088.1:0-7747 GCA_033809185.1 Clostridiaceae bacterium | reverse complement strand
GCCGTTTTCTTCAAAATAATCATCTCCTTATTAATTTTCCTATTTATGTATAATAAAATCATATATCCCAGTAATTGTCAATATTAGTGCAATTATACTCTTAATATCGCCTAAAGAAGCCGCTTTTGTTCAAAATAAGAGGGAATACCTGTGCCCTTTTATCTATCTACTTTCCATCCTTATATGAGATTTTAGAATAACAAGAACCGGCAGTACCTTTGACGAGCATAGTTAAATGTCTTAACAAAATACCGTTAAAAAAAATAGTCCGGCACAGGACGTGCCGGACAGGGAGAACTGAGCCAGGGATGCGAATTTTACCAACTACCTGGACTAGCCGTTTCCTCCATCTCATGAGTCTTTTGTCTACACATCAAATTTATTACGGCTTCTTGTGGAGCCTTACCCTCAAAGAGAACCTGATAAGCCTCTTCAGCTATAGGCATAGTCACACTATAACGTTTACTTAAAGCCATCGCAGATCTTGTGGCATTAACACCTTCAACCACCATACCCATTTCAGTCAGTACTTTATCTAAAGGTATTCCTTGGCCAATCCGAATACCAGCCCTTCTGTTACGACTATGCATACTGGTACAAGTTACAATTAAATCACCGATGCCTGCCAAGCCGGCAAAAGTGGCGGCACTTGCCCCCATAGCCACACCTAGTCGGGCTATCTCCACAATTCCCCTAGTCATTAAAGCAGCTTTCGTATTATCACCATGGCCAAGACCATCAGCGATCCCAGCACATAAAGCAATTACGTTTTTTAAAGTACCACCGATCTCTACTCCTACCAAATCTGGGTTAGTATAGACTCGGAAATTAGTCGCCATAAATAAATCCTGCACTGCTTCTGCAACTTCCCGCTTCTCGGCTGCGGCAACGACAGCAGTCGGAATTCCATTGCCAACCTCCTCAGCATGACTGGGGCCTGAGAGGGCACTAATCCGTTGAGTCTTAACCCCTACTTCTTCTTTTAATACTTCACTCATCCTTAATAAGCTGTCTATCTCTATACCCTTGGCCACATTGATAATCAAAGCATCATTCGGTATAAATTTCTTGGCTTCCTTGGCTACTGACCTTACTGCCTGTGAAGGCACAGCAAAAACAATTTTTTCCACTCCAGCACTTAAGGCTTCCTCTAAGTCAGCCGTAGCTATCAGGTTATCCGGTAGCTTTATACCAGGCAAGAACCGCTTGTTTTCCTTTTCAGTATTAAGATCAAGGACACCATCATTTATGAGACCCCACAGTTTCACCCGATTACCGTTTTGTGCCAATAAAACGGCTAAAGCCGTTCCCCAACTGCCGGCACCTAGAACTGTTACCTGTGACAAACCCTTTACCCCCTCTTACCCTCCGGTTTTCCAATACGGTTTTCCGTACCGTTACGAATTTTTTTGATATTAGAACGATGAAAATACACTACAAGAATAGCCCCTAATATCCCTAGAATAATCAATGGCAACGACTTATTGAAAATAATCATACTTATTGGAACACTTGAAGTAGCTATCATTGAACCTAATGAAACATAACGACTGATTAGCACCACAACAGCGAAGATAATCAAAGCAATAATTGAGCAGTCCGGTACAAGAACGAGCATAATACCTAAACCTGTAGCAACTCCTTTGCCACCTTTAAATCCGAAAAACAGCGGAAAACCATGGCCAAGTAGAGCCGCAACGCCCGCAATAACACCGGCTATTTCACCGCCTAAGTAAAGACCGATTAATACTGCTAGGTAGCCTTTTAAGGTATCACCAAGCATGACCAGAGCCGCTGGTCCTTTGCCTATTGTTCTCATCACATTGGTCATACCGGCATTGCCGCTACCATAGTCCCTGATATCTATTCCCTTAACAATTTTTGTAACAATTATCCCAAAGGAAATTGAGCCTAACAAATATCCTATAATTGCTCCAATAACAATGTTCAATTACAACACCTTCTTATGTCTCGCGTTTTCTAACCGTCATTCTAATCGGCGAACCCTCAAAACCAAAATTCCTTCGCAATGTATTCTCCAGATATCGCAGATATGAAAAATGCATTAACTCTGGATCATTGACAAAGAAAATAAAATTGGGAGGTTTAATACTGGCTTGAGTACAGTAAAGAATTTTTAGCCGCTTCCCTTTGTCTGTCGGTGGCGGAGTTTGTTGAACCGCATCAGCTATAGTATCATTCAAAACACTAGTACTGATTCGGATAGTTTGCTGTTCAGCTACAAAATTAACAATCTCCACGATCTTATGTACACGCTGTTTAGTCAAAGCAGAAACGTAAAGGATCGGAGCATATTGCATAAATCCTAGCTCTGTGCGAATTGATTGGTCGAATTTGTTCATTGTCTTGTCATCTTTTTCAATCAAATCCCATTTGTTGACAATCAATACAGTGCCTTTACCAGCTTCATGAGCAAAGCCAGCAATGCGTTTATCCTGCTCCGTTACACCAGTAGTAGCATCAATCACCATTAAGACCACATCGCTGCGCTCAATGGCTCGTAAAGCCCGAATAACACTATAGTGTTCTGTACTTAAGTTAATATTACTCTTACGGCGAATGCCTGCTGTATCTATTAATAAATATTCTTGACCTTCTCTAGTAAAAGGAGTATCAATAGCATCTCTGGTTGTTCCGGCAACATCACTGACAATAACTCTTTCTTGCCCTAAAAGTGAATTAACCAAGGAAGACTTCCCTACATTAGGCCGTCCCACTACAGCTATCTTAATAATATCAGGCTCGGCCTCATCCATCTCTTCAGCAGGTAAATGGGCAACTACTTCATCTAAGAGGTCTCCAATATTCATAGCATTAGCAGCTGAAATTGGTATCGGTTCTCCTAAACCCAGCTGATAAAAATCCAAGACCGCATTATTATTACTGTAATCTTCAACCTTATTAACGGCAAGAATTACCGGTTTGTTAGAGCGACGTAACATATCCGCTACATTCTCATCATCAGCAGCCAAGCCGCTGCGTCCATCAACCATAAAGATAATCACATCTGCTTCCGCCACGGCAATTTCTGCTTGCTGCCTGACTTGAGCTAGAATTGTATTATTATCCTTATCAGAAAAATCAATCCCACCCGTATCGACTAAGGTGAATTTTCTATCTAGCCATTCTGCATCTCTGTATAGACGATCCCGCGTTACTCCCGGCATATCCTCAACAATAGCTACCCTAGCCCCGGCCAGACGGTTAAACAAGGTTGATTTTCCTACATTAGGTCTACCCACAATTGCCACAATTGGTTTAGACACTGGCTTCACCTCTCTTTATAAGCCATTAATCTTATAAGTTATATCTACTAAGTCAAAATAACATCTAAAAATCCTTTTCCATCCACCGGAGCAATAATAAGTTCAATTTGGAGCTTATCAGCAACCTGTTCCGGCGTAAGATTATCCAAAAATCTGTTTTCCTGCTGCTCCAGCATTACTTGCGGAATTACAACCCTACTGCCTGGAGGAATTTCCTTTAGACCTTCTAAAAGGCAGGAGCCCGTTAACAACCCAGTAACAGTAACAGAAGATCCAAAAAACCTGTTTTCAATTACCTTTAACTCAATATTGAGATTTTTTATTTGTCCCAATCTTTCCATCAGCGGTTCAAGGGCAAATTGACCAGATACCCCGGTAACGATAGTCAAATCCTTGGAAGGATATATTTTCTCCGGCAATTCAAAACGAGAAAACTGTTCCCAGAAAAGCCTGACTATGCCCACTCCGTTTTCTAATTGGGGAAAATCCTCGTAAACTTCATAAGCCGGTAACTCTTCTTTAGCCTGGAGATAAAATTCATCAGAAAGCCAGATAAAAGAAGTTCCCCTCTCGGCAAGGCATTTTTTCTGCTGTTCCTCAACCCAACGAACTACCTCCTTGGCCTGCTGTTCATTATAGGTTTGGAGAACCGGCAGCCCAGTCCTATGTGCCGTTATTCCCACAGGAACCACTGCTAAGGATAAGACATTAGGCAAATTATAAAGGTCATGGAAGGTCTTTTCTAAGTATTTTCCGTCATTAATTCCTGGACAGAGAACAACTTGAGTATGAAACTCTATCCCCTGCTGGGAGAGTTCCGTCATTATTTCTAGCAACCGACCAGCTTGAGGATTTTTCAACATATCCTTTCGCAGTTGACTATCCGTCGTATGTACAGATACATAAAGAGGTGAAAGATGCTGTCCCTTAATCCTAGCTAGATCAGCCTCTGTAAGATTTGTTAAAGTGATAAAACTACCTTGTAAAAATGATAGGCGGTAATCGTCATCCTTTACATACAGGCTCTCCCGCATATTAGCTGGCATTTGATCCACAAAACAAAATAGACACTTATTCTTACAAGGCTTGATTCCATCAAAGACTGCTGTAGAAAAGGACACTCCTAGAGCTTCGTCATAATCCTTTTCAATCTCAAAAATTTCGTGACTACCATCTAATCTAGCTACTTCTAGAGTAACCTCTTCATCTGCCCATTCCATCATAAACTGGATCAGATCCTGGATCCGCTGTCCATTTACACTTATAAGCTGTTCCCCCGCCACTAAGCCTAACTCTGCAGCTAAGGAGCCTGGTTCCACATCGATTATAACGGGACCAGTTTTTTTCTTTACCACTTTAGCTTCTTCCTCTTTTTCTCATCATTTACTATACAATGCCCTGGCTCACCCAAAGATATGAAATGAATGTCCAGTAACTTAGGCCTAGAAAACCACAATTATTGTTTCGTGATTTCTACTGTATTATCCTTGATCATCTCCTGACAAGTCAAGGTAAGAATATTCTAAACCCATTTCTCTCAATTGAACAGCCAGCTCAAGAAAAAGGTGCCGGCTGTTAGCCTCCAGGTGTGCTGCAGCCATATTCCGGGCTAGTCCTGGCAACCCGGGAAGGATCGTCCATTTTCCGACCAAGATATGCCAACCTTTATTAAATCGGGAAAAATCCAGAAGACAGACTTTTTCTTTGATCTGAAAGATTTGTAACAAGTCGCGGGAAGATGTCTTAATCAACGCTGCTTCTGCCCCTACTCCTAAAGTATAAACTGAATTCCCATTTTCATCTAGTCCGATCAGCCTTAATTTATTATCTTGGTCAATTGGTTCAGCAAATGACGGCAGCTTTATAATTTCGGACCTCCTTGCTTCCGGTGACAGCCTACCAAGCAAATAATTAGCAGCCACTAAGGCTGCTAGACAACCCGTTTGATCCACAAATACCAATTTCACCAAAGGACCTCCACATTACGAATACTTCTCTTTCAGCTGTCTTACCAATTGGGCAAACTTATAATATGATTGGCGTGTTCCGTAACAAACAATCCGGCGGCCTAGTCTGCATGAGCCCCAGCGGCGAGAAAGGAAGCCTCCGATAACCATGAAAAGATTGACATAAGGCATCGTATTAATAAATACAACCTCACTAAGTAATTCCTCTCCCTCGGCTAGTTGAAGAATTTGCTGCATAATCCTTCCATATTTATCATGAAGATTCCTCTTACTTGTGATATATATTTCGTTGCCCTTTTCATCCCAACCCATAAACCTAATTCTTCCGTGATCAATGCCAACTTGGGAATCATATAACGGAACACTGAGCAACTCAATATCCTGAGCAGGTCTGTTGTCAGGCAATAAGCCCAAATGAATGGCCGCCGCAGTTATTGAGGAATGAGATCCTCCAAAGCAATGATAAATAAATTTCATAATTAACCTTTGTCTGAGGAATTATCGTCTTTATCAGGTTCTTCCTCTTTTTTGCTTCTGGGACCCAGATAATTGGCAAATTCCTTTCCTAAATTAGAAATCTTGCCTAGAGAACCCTTTAAACTCCCGGTACTAATCAGCAAGAAGGCTCCGCCACCTACTATTACTGCAACAACTAGCCAAATCAAGGACGTACTGGTACCTCTGCCTGCTGGAGCTCCACTCCCTGGAGTACCACCAGGCCCCACTCCGGCTATTCCCAACATTTTCGGTAATCCTTCTGCGAATTTTTCCACTCCGCGCTCGGCAGACTCACGACTGTTAGTATGAGTCCCTACCTCAATTAACATTGCCCGAGGCGATAAATCTTGATTATAGTTACCTTTACCCATGAAAATACCCTTGATCAACCCTGGATAATTCTTATCAAAATAAGCCTTAATTTGTTTGGCAAAATCAAGGTTAGCCGACATATGAGGATTTTGCCTACCTACAACTAACCTAATCTTTGTGGCTGGCTTACCGTCTATAGTAGTTTTATAAAAATCAGGATCTGGCACACCATCACGATGCACATCAATTAAAGCAGCCGGATTCGTTTTCAGTAATTGAGCCGCCGTTTTACGGGAGCGATGATAAGCATTGGCATCATGAGGTTCATGGTTATTATTACTAACCTTAGCTTCCACACCGTTCTTTTCTAAGACATTGGCCAAAGTTTGGCCAACCTTCTTAATTCCTCCTTTACCCGGCTTACTATCAGTTCCGTCAGTTGGAACATAAGATTCACTAGTATGTGTTGAATAGATAGCAATTCTGTTCTTTTTAGCAGCAGCCACATCCAGAGCAGGCATTAAATCCCACTCCTCCAGATAAGCTAATTCTTCCCGACCTACTAATTGGCAGGTAGCTCTCAAGCTATTCATATCTACTGAAGTTACTTTATAGCGGTTATTATCTTCTAAAATTAATTCATCACCAACATAGACCTGATGATGAGTATGATCAAGTTCCTGCCCGTTTTCATCGACAAAAGTAATATAACGGCCATCAGTTAACTCGCTCTCCCAGATACCTAAGCTATCTAGGACATTCAATCCAATCCCGGCCGAGGCTAAAGTGTTATAGACAGTCGGGTTACTTTGCAATAGATATATTGACCCACCAATAGTCATCAGGTGCAGACAGAGAATCAGGAGTAGCAGTTTGGCTTTCCTCTTCATTTTACTTATCCTCCTTGGCTCTTGAACCCTTGACATTGTCATCATTTCGCTCTTCAGTCTCTTTATCCATAAGACGGACGCCTCGCAAATTACGAAGCAACTCTGGGTCCCTGTCGCGTGAGGCTGGACCTCCTTGTAAGCGCTCTCTGGTTTCACCAATTATCTCAGCTAAGAGAATTGCTAAAAATCCAGCTATAACAATTGAGTCAAAAGCACCGGCACCACCGATATGAACTGTACCTGCTGTACCAGTAGTTACTAAATAAATCAGTTGCACAAAGTCCATACTTAAGACACCTAATGTCGCCGCAATAAAGGCCGAGCGACGGGAGCGTCCCAATAGGTACGCTATAATTCCTGCCACAATCGGGTAGACATACAAAGGGTCAAGGACTACATTTTCAGGGTCTCCCGACATCAGAACCGAACCGATTAGATAGATAACTACACCAGTTCCTACTGTAGCTATTAAGGCTCTTACCCATTCTTTGGTTGTTCCCGCCGTAATTAACAAGTATACCGTCAGACCAATAGGAACAAGGCCTCCTCCTACATTTAATATGACCTCGGTATTACCACGCCACAGAGGAATATCAATAAAACTTCCGACAATCAAGGCCCCGATAATAACTAGGGCCGCCTTATCAGATAACTTCAACCGATCCAGCAAACGTTGAGCTACCCCAAAGAAGACCAAGATAGAGGCAACTACTAGAATAATCATTCCCAAGGGCAAATTAGTCACAATAATTCCTCCTTAAATACAAAAGCGAAAAGCATATTTCATGCAAAT
>JAPXME010000087.1:890-7814 GCA_033809185.1 Clostridiaceae bacterium | reverse complement strand
TAGCTGGGGGGCAAGGTAGCAGGTTGGGTGTCTTAACGCGTAGGATAGCGAAACCGGCTCTACCGTTCGGTGGTAAGTATCGAATAATTGATTTCAGCTTAAGTAATTGTAATTCTTCTGGCATTGATACTATCGGTGTCTTGACGCAGTATAAGCCTTTTTTACTGAACTCTTATATTGGGATTGGTAGTGCCTGGGATTTAGACATTACTGACGGGGGCGTTTTCGTCTTGCCTCCCTATGTAGGGGAAAAGGGCGGTGAGTGGTACAAGGGTACTGCTAATGCGATCTATCAGAACCGTGATTTTATCGATTTCTTTAATCCCAAGTATTTATTAGTTATCTCCGGTGATCACATTTATAAGATGGATTACTCTTTGATGTTGGATTATCACAAAAAACAAAAAGCGGCAGCCACCATAGCGGTTATAGAAGTAGCTATGGAGGAAGCTAGCCGTTTTGGTATCATGAATACAGATGAGGAAGGTTACATAACTGAGTTCGAGGAGAAACCTGCTAAACCTAAAAGTAATTTGGCTTCTATGGGTGTCTATATCTTCAATTGGAAAGTACTCCGGGAATATCTGATCAAGGATGAAGCTGATCCCAAATCGGCCAATGACTTCGGGAAAAATGTTATCCCTTTGATGCTGAAGGAAAAGGAAGTCATGACAGCCTATACTTTTGACGGCTATTGGAAAGACGTAGGAACTATTGATAGTTATTATGAAGCAACGATGGATCTATTGGATGAGAATCCAGGATTGAATATTTTCGATGATCAATTGCGAATATACTCTAAGCCGCCAATTCTGCCCCCCCATTATATTTCTAAAGATTCTCAAGTAAAAAAATGTTTAGTTACTGATGGTTGTATGGTTCTAGGTAATGCAGAGAACTCAGTCCTGTTTCCTGGTGTTTACATTGGTAAAGGTAGTATAGTTGTTGACTCTATTGTGTTGCCTAATGTACGCGTTGGTGAGAATTGTGTAATTAGAGGAGCTATCGTTGGAGAGGATACGGTAATCGGAGACTATTCATCGATTGGTAAGGAGCTGGGGACCCCTTTGACCCCTGCTGATATAACTGTAATAGCAGATCACTTGTACATCCCAGACGGTATGGAAATAAATAAGGGAGTAACGATAGATTCTTGTCAGGAGGATGTTAAGATTAGTTAGGGGGTGGGGTTATGCACACAATAATGGGTATAATCACGAATACTAAAAGCGAAGAAATTCTAGGTGAGCTGACTCAACATCGTTGTATGTCTGCTGTGCCTTTTGGTGGTAGGTACCGACTGATTGATTTTGGACTTTCTAATATGGTGAACTCAGGAGTGCGCAATGTAGGAATTATTACCAGTCATAAATATCGGGCCTTAATTGATCACCTGGGGGCTGGTAAGGAGTGGGGCTTGGATCGTAAGTCTGAAGGACTTTTCTATCTACCCTCGATTAGTACTGGCGTTTTCCGCAAAGATACGAAATTTGATTTAAAGGATTTTTATGCAAATTTCGATTATTTAGAAAAATGCAAACAAGATTATGTGATTATTTCCGGTAATAATATGGTCTGTAACTGCAATTATTTCAAAGCTTTTCAATATCATCTGGAAAAAAAGGCTGATGTTACTTTATGCTACCATGAAGAAAAGCACTATAATCCTGAACATAAAGAACTGAATTTCTTAGAGTTGGATGAGAAGGGCAGAGTTATCAGTATTGATAAAATGCCGAACAAATTAGGGAATAATAAGGTTTCCATGGAAACTATTATCATGGAACGAAAATTATTGCTGAAAATCATCCAGGCGGCACTGTCTGCCGGCAATTGGGATTTAACCGATCTTCTCGTGGAGAATATTGAGGATTTGAGAATATTTGGCTATGAGCATCAGGGTTATTTGGGAATCATTACTTCTTTATCAAGCTATTATCGGCACAACATGGATCTACTGGATCCAGAAATCTGGAATGAGTTGTTTTTTGGTAATGGCCCGATTTATACTAAAACAAAGGACAGTCCGCCCAGCAAGTATTGGAATGAGGCTGAGGTTAAAAATTCTCTAGTGGCTACAGGCTGTTCCCTCCGGGGAAAGATTGACCACAGCATACTATTCCGCAATGTAGATGTAGCCAAGGGCGTAAAAATCAAGAACAGTATTATCATGCAAAAGTGTAGCATCGGTGAAAACGTTAGTTTGGAGAATGTGATCCTGGATAAAGAGGTCGTAATTCGCAAAGGGACTGTCTTGAAGGGAGAGGCAGACCGGCCCATAGTTATTAGTAAGAAAACGGTCATCTAGAGAAAGGAGGAAAAATGAAGATCTTATTTGTTGCAGCAGAAGCTGCTCCTTTCTGTAAAACCGGTGGCTTGGGTGATGTGATTGGTTCTTTGCCTATAGCCTTGCAGGATGAGAACCACCAAGTTGCAGTGGTTTTGCCTCTATATCAAGACATAGCACCAAATTTTCGTGAAGAGATGGAGCTTATAGCTGAGTTTACTGTTCCAGTAAGCTGGCGAGGGCAGTATTGCGGCTTGAAACGACTAGTTCATAAAGGAGTAACATTTTATTTTATAGATAATGAATATTATTTTGGCCGGCCTGGTTTTTATGGTTATTATGATGAAGCCGAACGTTTTGCTTATTTTAATCGGGCGGTACTGCAGGCCTTGCCTTATCTGGAGCATTGGCCTCAGATTTTGCATTGTCACGATTGGCAGGCTGGTTTAATCGGTGTTTTCAAGCAGGCATTCTATTGGTATGATCCTCGTTATCAAGAGACGAAAATTGTTTTTACGATCCATAATCTGAAATATCAAGGGGTATTTTCGGAGGCGATTTTAGGTGATGTGTTGGGACTAGGGCAGGAATACTATACGCCGGAAAGATTGGAATATAACGGGGCTGTCAGTTTTATGAAAGCCGCAATTATTTATAGTGATTGGCTGACCACTGTCAGCCGCAGCTATGCCGAGGAGATCAAAAACTCTTATTATGGGGAAGGTATGGACCCATTATTGCGCAAATATGAAGGCAAGCTTTCTGGAATAGTCAATGGAATTGATTACAACGAATATAATCCTCTGACGGACCCGGCTCTGGAGGTTAATTATCGATCCTCTTTGTCTAAAAAGGCTCAAAATAAGTCTAAGCTCCAGAAGTATATGGGCATAAATGTGGAGCCGGATACGCCCCTATTGGGGTTAGTTTCAAGGCTGGTAGAGCAAAAAGGTTTGGACCTTCTAATTCATATCATGGACGAATTGTTGCAGCATGATTTGCAGCTAGTTGTTCTCGGCTCAGGGGAGAGCAAGTACGAGGATACCATGCGTTTTTTTGCAGCCAAATATCCTGATAAACTAGGGATCTTTCTTGGATTTTCTGAAGAATTAGCCCGGAAGATTTATGCAGGTTCAGATCTTTATCTGATGCCTTCTAAGTTTGAACCTTGTGGGATCAGTCAACTGATTGCAATGCGATATGGTAGTGTGCCTGTTGTTCGGGAGACGGGTGGTCTAAAGGATACTGTTCAACCCTATAATGAATTTACTGGCGAAGGAAATGGCTTTGGTTTCAAGAATTACAATGCTCATGAGTTATTGTTCACAGTGCAAAAGGCTTTGAAATATTATAAGAAGCCGGAGATCTGGAAAAACATTGTCAGGAACTGTCTAAAAAGCGATTTTAGCTGGAAACGTTCTGCCCAGGAATACAGTAATTTATATCATAATTTACTCTAAGTAAGTGACCTGATAAGTGGCTTATTCTGATAAGCAATCTGCTCTAATAAGTAATTTTCTTTATCTAATCTGAATTAAGTCTCTATGGTAGCCATGAGATAACTTTAAAATGGGTGGGAAATGATGACGGATTGGTTTGTCTTTGATTCACATCAAGAGATTTATAAAAAACCCTTTGGTGCGGCAGCTTGCGGTCAGACTGTAAATTTTACTGTTGCCGTAAAGGAGAACTGTGGGCTAGAGCAAGTAGAACTGGTGATAGCTGACGGCAAGCAATACCAGGAGTATTTGCGGTTGGAGCCAGGTGAACTTCAGGGTGGAAGAAGGTATTGGGGAATTAATTATCTTGTTCCTAAAGAACCAGGATTGCTCTGGTATTTTTTCCAGATCCGTAAAGACGGTCGAAACTATTTTTATGGTAACAACTCACGAGCTAAGGGTGGTCTGGGGCTACTGACGGAAGAATTGCCCCAGGCTTATCAATTGACGGTTTACAAAGAGGGGAATAGTGTAGTTGGTAATTGGTTTATAGATGGTGTAGTTTATCATATTTTTGTGGATCGCTTTTATAACGGCAATGAGAATGGCTTGGTTTCTAATCCCAAGAAAGGTTCTTTACTGCACGGTCAATGGAATGATACGCCTGTTTATTTGCGTGACAAGGAGGGCAGGATCGCTCGTTGGGATTTTTTTGGTGGTAATCTGGCTGGGGTTAGAAAAAAACTGCCCTATTTACGGGACTTAGGTGTGACCACTATCTATCTAAGTCCGATTTTTTTAGCGCCCAGTAACCATAAATATGATACGGCCGACTACCTGAGGATAGACCCGATGTTCGGCGATATTGAAGATTTCCGTGAATTATGTCGTGATGCGGCTCAAATAGGGATCTATATCATTCTCGATGGTGTTTTTAGTCATACCGGCAGTGATAGTGTTTATTTTAATAAGGAAGGTAATTACCCGGAAAAGGGTGCCTATCAATCCCCGGATTCACCGTATTATTCCTGGTACCGCTTTAGTAATTATCCTCATCAGTATGAATGTTGGTGGGGTATAGATACTATGCCTAACGTCAATGAAATGGAGCCTTCTTATCGTGATGTTATTTTGCATAATGAAAACAGTGTCATCAGGTACTGGATGAAAGAAGGGGCAAGGGGTTGGCGCCTGGATGTAGCTGATGAATTGCCTGCTCAATTTCTTAGAGAATTATATGCAACTGTGAAGGAGATGGATGGGGAGGCTGTAGTAATCGGCGAAGTCTGGGAGGATGCCTCTAACAAGGTGAGTTATGGGGAGCAAAGGTATTATTTTGCTGGGGATCAGCTAGATGGGGTGACCAACTATCCCTTCCGTCGGGCTTTGCTGGATTTTATGTTGGGACAGACTGGGGTTCTTGATCTGCATTATGAATTGATGAGTCTGGCCGAGAATTATCCGGCAGCCAATCTAGCGGCTAGCTTAAATATTCTGGGTAGCCATGATGTCCCCAGAGTCTTAACGCTGTTGGGCTTAGGTAATTATATTCCCCAATTAACTGAGGAAGAGTGGGAGCATTTTCGTTTAAGCCCCGAGCAGAGGTCTTTGGCTAAGGCTAGATTGAAGCTACTCAGCTTATTTCAATTTACCTCTCCTGGAGTACCTTGTATCTATTATGGAGATGAAGTAGGTTTGGAAGGCTACCGGGATCCTTATAATAGGGGAACTTATCCTTGGGGTCAGGAGGATCAGGAGCTCTTAGAATGGTATAAGGAAATCAGCCACTTACGCCGGGAAAGGCCGATCCTCAGGCAAGGAGACTGGTATTCTCTAGGTTTGGAGTTGGTTGAAGACAATCCGGGAAGCAGAGTTTTTGCCTTCCGACGTCGTTTGACGGGGCAAGTAGCTATAGCTCTTTTTAACCCTGATGAGGCTCGAAACTATATGATTAAGATTCGGCAGGAAACTGTGGGTGCTGAGGTCTTAAAGGAGATCTGCCTCGGTCAGGAAAGGTCCGGACAAGAAAGAGCAGTAAGTTCGGGGCAAGAGTTTCAACTTACCTTAAAACCTTTACAAGGGCGAATTTTAATTGGAGAGCTTCTGCCGGAAAGCGGGAACTAGTAGTTTTTTTCTATGAACGGGGGGAAGATAGATGAATTGGCTTAGATTTCAAAAACATCTCTATCATAGTCAGGAACTGGGCTTAATGCTGGATTGTAGTCGGATGAATTATGGAGAACAGGAAATTGCTGCAGCGGAAGAATTATTACAGCAGGCTCATAAGAATATGACTGAATTGGAGCAAGGAACTATTGCCAACCCAGATGAAGACAGAATGGTGGGACATTATTGGCTGCGTAATCCTCAATTAGCCCCTCGGGCGGAAATTGTCGAGGAGATTGAGCTTACTATTAAGAGAATTAAAGAGTTTGCAGATAATGTCCATACCGGTAAAATAAAAACACCTTCCGGTCAGTTGTTCAGGAAGGTGCTCATCATTGGCATTGGAGGCTCGGCCCTAGGACCACAATTTGTGTCTGATGCTCTGAAGGTCAACGAACAGAAAATGAAATTATATTTTCTTGATAATACTGACCCGGACGGAATAGATATGATTCTGTCTGAGCTCGGCCAACGGCTGGCTGAAACATTAGTTATTGTAATCTCTAAAAGCGGCGGTACGGTGGAAACAAATAATGGGCTGTTGGAGGCAAAACAGGCTTATGCTGGCCAAGGGTTGGAATTCAGCGGTTATAGTGTAGCCATAACCCAGGAAGGGAGTAAATTGGATAAGATTGCCTTAAGTGAAGGCTGGTTAGCCCGTTTCCCAATGTGGGATTGGGTTGGCGGTCGTACCTCAGTAACCTCAGCTGTAGGCTTATTACCAGCAGCACTACAAGGTATTGATATAGACAGCTTTCTCCAGGGAGCGGCAGCTTGTGATCAAGCCACTCGGAAAGCTAAGCTGGCCGAGAATCCGGCGGCGCAAATGGCTGCTATGTGGTGGATCGCAACTGGAGGAAAGGGTGGAACGGATCTGGTAATTCTACCTTATAAGGATCGGCTACAGCTTTTAGCTAAGTATTTGCAGCAGTTGATTATGGAGTCCTTAGGCAAGGAAAAGGATTTGGACGGTCAGCTTGTTAATCAGGGTCTTGCTGTCTTTGGCAATAAAGGCTCTACGGATCAGCATTC
>JAPXME010000087.1:0-880 GCA_033809185.1 Clostridiaceae bacterium | reverse complement strand
TCCAGCAGCTCTTAGATGGACCCCCTAATGTGCTGGTGACTTTTGTTGAGGTCTTACGGGATCGGTCTGTTTCCTCCATTCAAGTCCAAGAGGATATTACCAGTGGAGACTACTTGATAGCTTTTCTGCAGGGAACGAGAAGGGCCTTGACTGAGCGGGGAAGGAACAGTATTACTATTACAATCCCTGAAGTTAGTTATTATTCTCTAGGTGTGCTGATTGCTCTGTTTGAGCGGACTGTAGGGTTATACGCCCAGATGATTAATGTGAATGCTTATCATCAACCGGCAGTGGAGTATGGAAAGAAGGGAGCTAATCTGGTTGTTACTTTGCAGCGCCAAGTATTGGCTTATTTGAGGAGTAAAGCAGGCCAGGCCTTTAGTTGTGAGGAAATTGCTGCAGCCATAGGTCAGGAAGAGGAGACGGAGCTAATCTTCAAGATCCTGGAACACGCTGCCCATAATCCGGATCATAGGGTCAAGCGGCATCTAGTAGAGCCGATATATTTAAGCAAATATTCGATAAGTAGCAAATAACAAGAACAGAGAGTTGCCTACCAATTCCGCGCCTAGAACTGTCTAAGACTTGTATCGTAAGACATAGGTTACCGGTGTAAATTCGCCGTCCTTGGCTCAGTTCTCCCTGCCCAACACGTCCTGTGTTGGGCTAACCCATGTCTAACGATACTTCGTCAAGACAGTTTGGCTATGCTTGTCAAAGGTATGCTGCTCTCTGTTCTTGTTATTTGCTTTATGTCTATTATTAAGGAAAGAACAGAGAGTTGCCTACCAATTCCGCACCTAGAACTGTCTAAGACTTGTATCGTAAGACATAGTTACCGGTGTAAATTCGCTTTAGTTCTAACAAAGGAAAGAACAGA
>JAPXME010000086.1:0-7926 GCA_033809185.1 Clostridiaceae bacterium | reverse complement strand
CTAGATCAGAGGCAAATTGCGGGATTAGGAAATATCTATGCTGACGAAGCTCTTTTTGCGGCTGGTCTCCACCCAGAACGCAGAACCGGAAGCTTAACTCAAAAAGAGATAGAAGGGCTTTATCAAACCTTAAGAAGTGTCTTGCAGGCCGGAATTGAATTAAGAGGAACTACATTCCGCGACTATGTTGATGGAACCGGTGCTAAAGGAGGCTTCCAAGACAGGCTTAAAGTATATGGCCGGGCTGGTCAAAAGTGTGATTGTGGCTGTATTCTACTGAAAAAAACTGTCGCCGGGAGGACCACAGTTTTTTGTCCAACTTGTCAAATTTAGTTGCTTAAGTATTGCAGAAAAAAATCTAAAAAGGTATGATAAGAACAACTGTTATCAGCTCACCCTACAAAACTAATGTATTTGTGCAAAGAAAAAGAATCTATGATTATAGATTTCTGCTGTAATCTTCGATTCATAGATTCCTACTGCTTTTCTAGATGAAGGGGATCGTTACAGATGATGGTGGTTGGTTTGACTGGTGGCATTGCTGCGGGTAAAAGCACGGTCACTGAATACCTTAGGAAGCTAGGGGCGGCTATTATTGATGCCGATAAGATTTCAAAGGAACTAACAGAGGTAGGTTCCCCTACTTTGCATGAAATTGCTGACGCTTTCGGCAAAGATATTTTGGATGTTTCCGGTTGTCTAAATCGTAAGAAGTTAGCTGAGCGGATTTTCAAATCTACTACTGAACGCGAAAAGCTAAATAATATTTTGCATCCACGAATATTTCAAGAAATAAAGGAGCGAATAGCCTATTACCGCACAAAAAGTGATGTGCCACTAATTGTCCTTGATGTGCCTCTATTACTGGAAACCGGGATGCAATCCATGGCAGATGAAGTATGGGTTGTTGCCGTATCACCAGAAGTACAGCTGGCAAGGCTAATGGAACGTGACGGTATTACTAAGGAGATGGCTCGTGATCGGATCGCTAGCCAGATGCCATTAGAGGAAAAAATCAAACTGGCAGATCGGGTAATTGATAATTCTGGTGGTATTCCTGAACTCCATAATAGTATAGACAAATTATGGGCTGAAGTGGTTCGTTCCTCCTAGAGTCTGGTCATAACCAGGTCATATTCTACATAAAGATTAGTCAATATGTACCATATAGGGGGAGAAATTTTGGGAAGCTGGTGGAGAAGAATTATAGGTCTTTTGTTATTGGGGATAATAATAACCCTTTTAATTAATGCATCTTGGTTCCTAAAGATTTTTTATCCCTTTCCACATAAAGAGTTACTGACGGATAGTTGTCTGAAATATCAGGTCGATATTCATCTGGCCTTAGCAGTTATGCGTGTTGAAAGCCGATTTTATGCTGATGCTAAATCCCGAGCTGGTGCAAAAGGATTAATGCAGATTATGCCTAAAACCGGGGAATGGATCGCTTCACAACTGGAAATTGCTGATTACACGGAAGATATGCTATATCAACCGGATTATAATATAGCTATGGGAGTATGGTATCTTTCTTATTTGCAAAAGGTTTTTCAGGGCGATATGGTACAAATGCTAGCTGCATATAATGCCGGAGAAAGCAAGGTCCAAAGATGGCTCAATGAAGGAATCTGGCAAGGCAGTCGCGCTGATTTAGATCAGATACCTTATCAGGAAACTAGGAAATATGTGGTCAGGGTTTTATTCGATTATGAGGTCTATCAAAGAATATATCCAGATGATCAAGTTTTTTCTGAGGTAGCTTATTTACGGTAAAAAATATTATAGGAATCTGGCTCAAGGGGGCAATACAGCATGGGGAAAATTAAAAGCTTAAAAGAAGTTGAAGGTTTAAATATTAATACAGAGCGGAAACTTTATTCTGCAGAGCATGAAGAGATAATTAACGGTGCTACAACTGATATTTATTTTGTAAAAACCCAGGAAATACTTCAGGCTAAGAATTTGGCAGATACTGAAGTGACAGCAGAGATCTTTCCACGTTGTGGAGGTATAATGGCGGGAACAGCTGAAGCTATGGGTTTGTTATCCGATTGTGATGCGGAAGTATGGGCTCTTCCAGAAGGACAAGCCTTCGAACCAAAGGAAGTAGTTATGCGGATAAAAGGAAAGTATAGCGATTTTGGTATTTATGAAACAGCCTTATTAGGTATCCTGGCTAGTTCCAGTGGCTGGGCTACAGCAGCCCAAGAAGTAAAAGCTGCAGCAGGAGATAAGATGGTTCTTTGCTTTGGAGCAAGACACGTGCATCCCGCAGTAGCTTCGGTTATGGAACGAGCTGCAGTGATAGGTGGAGCAGACGGAGCAAGTTGTATCTTAGGAGCAAAATTGGCCGGTGTTAAACCAGCCGGTACTGTGCCTCATGCTATTTTCCTGATTATGGGTGATACAGTGGACGTGGCTAAGGCTTATCATGAAATAATGCCTCCGGCGGAAAGCCGTACTGTATTAGTGGATACATTTAAAGATGAGGTGGAAGAAGCTCTTAGGGTTGCTGAGGCTTTAGGTCCTAACCTACAGGGTATTCGTTTAGATACTCCTAGTGAAAGAGGTGGCGTTACTCCTGGTTTAGTAAAGGAATTACGAGCTAAGCTAGACCTGGCAGGTTATAACCATGTCAATATTTTTGTTTCCGGAGGCTTAGATCCAGAAAGGGTAGCCTTACTCAGTGCTGCCGGAGCTGACGCTTTCGGAGTAGGTAGTTATATCTCTGGAGCCAGAGCTATTGATATGACCATGGATATAAAAGAAATAAGCGGTCAACCCGTTGCTAAGAGGGGACGTATCCCAGGCATGACAACAAGTAACCGATTGGTGAAGATACAGTAGACGCAAAAGAAGAATAACAAGAACCGGAGTACCGATTCCTCGCTTAGAAATGTCTAAACTCAAACCGTAAGAAATCGCTTACCAGTCGAATTTACCTTCCTGGCTCAGTTCTCCCTACCCGGCACGTCCTGTGCCGGGTTAAGTGATTTCTAACGGTATATCGTTAAGACATTTTCGCTAAGCTCTTCAAAGCTATTCCAGTTCTTGTTATTCTTTATTATTGTTTTTTATTCGGCGAAAAGTTGGATAATAGCTTCTTTGATATCGTTGAAGACTTCAGATTTTTCTCTGGCACCGTCAATTATTAGAATGTTTTCTCCTGCTTGCTGTAATTTTTTACAGACCTCCAGATAGTTGAGACGAATCTTGTTTAGATAATCTTCATTTTCATATAATTCTTCATGAAAACGTGTTTTTTGGCGACGCTTGGCCGATTCTTGTACAGGTACATGCAAGAAGATGAAGAGATCTGGTTGGCGGGCAAATTTATTGATCTCTTGTACCCAGGAGAGTTCCATCTGTAAGGATTGATAAGCGAAAGAGGAAAGGTAGTAGCGGTCGCTGACTACGTTAATTCCTTGTTCCAGCATCTCATTAATGCCTGGTTTTTGCTCAAAATCGGAGGTGCAGGTCAGATGATCTAAACGATCGGCTGCAAAAAGGAGAGCCATTACTCGTTCATCTAAAGGTTTTAAGCGTTTGCTTAAGGCCTGTCTAAGCAAAGAACCTACAGGACCATCAGTAGGTTCTTTAGTGAAATGAGTTTTTCCAAACTGTTCCTGATTTTCCTCAAACCAAGCTTGAAGTAGAGAAAGCTGGGTTGAAGTACCTGAACCATCTACGCCTTCTAAAACGATAAATTTTCCAAGTTTGTTCACTTTATGCACACCCTTTTTGTTGTCTCTCTTAAAAATTCTGTTTACTTTTTGGAAATCCTTTTCTTCTTGCCTTATTTTAATCCCTTTGCTAGTACATATTTTTTCACCCTCCGTAAAAACTAATGCTGAATAATTAAGTTAAGGGAAGGAGAGAAAATATGTTTAGCACTAAAGGTAATAGAGTTTTAATAGTTATTATTATGGTGCTCCTGTTCTGCCTTTTGAGTGCTTGTGGAACAAATCAAAGGCCGGGGCCAACAACACCTGATAATCAGCCTCCCCAGACTCAGAACCAACCAAATGATGATCAAAATAGGAGTCAGGAAATCAGTCGGAAGCTGGAACAGGAAGTTGAAGAGATTAATTCTGCTACGGTAATTATCACAGGGAATCAGGCATGGGTAGGAGTAGATGCTAAGGCTAATGCCCAGATATCTGACCAGACCAAGGAAAAGATTAGTAACATAGTCAAGAAGGAAGATCAGGGTATTCAGACGGTTTACGTAGCAGCCGACGCTGACACAGTTACCAGACTGCGTAATATTGCTAATGACATTGCTAACGGTAAACCAATAAGCGGTTTTCTCAATGAATTAGCGGAGATAGCCAATCGTATTGCCCCAGAACCTAGATAGATCATATATTATTAATTCAATCAATATTTATATTCCGATCAAAAAAGAGCCTGAATCAGGCTCCTTTTCTATGTCTAGGATTCAAAATAACTGTACAATTCAAGCTAAAGAAAGTATAATTGCCAGTGGGAATTAGGTAATAATAATGATGTTGGATTGAATTTAGGGATGGTATTATATGTAATATTATTTATTCATCAATGTATCTACAATAAGCTTAGCTTTAGGATTAACAACATTGTAGATTATTTCAGTACCTTGTCGTTTACCATCAACTATCCCCAAAGCCTTTAATTTGCTGAGATGTTGAGATACAGTGGATTGAGGCATATTAAGGCTATTCTGTATACAAGTTACATTACATTCCCCATATAGACAAAGTTTTTTTACAATACATAATCTGATTGGATGGGATAATGCTTTTAGGATCTCAGCGTAATCTGTTAGTAATTCTTTCTCTCTTTCTGTTATAATATATTGACTCGCTCTTTCCATTTAAATTTCCCCCTACAAAAAATTATGATGTCTATTTATAACATATAGTATCTTATTTAGTTAGATTTTACAAATATATAAAATTCTAAATACAATATTTTTAATTTTTTCCTGATGAAAAGGGAGTGTGGATAAGGAAAATGCTAGAACTAAGAAATATTTCCCTCGTCATGAATGAGGGACAGGAACGGGTTACAGTATTAGATAAAATCAATCTTACTTTGGAGGACCATCGTTTTTATGTGATTACTGGTCCAAACGGCGGCGGCAAATCATCTCTGGCTAAGCTGATCATGGGGATCTATCAACCTACTGAGGGTCAAATACTCTTGGATGGGGAAGATATTACTGATTTAGATATTACAGCCAGAGCTAGGCTGGGAATTGGTTATGCCTTTCAACAGCCTCCACGTTTCAAAGGTATATCTGTCAAGGAATTGTTAGATTTGTCGGCCAACGAAAAAACTGATGAGTTAGGCTGTAATTATCTCCACGATGTAGGTTTATGTCCTCAGGACTATCTAGGTCGTGAGGTTAATGCCAGTCTTTCTGGTGGAGAGCTAAAGAGAATTGAGATAGCCAGCCTGCTAAGCAGGAAATTAAAAGTTGCTCTCTATGATGAGCCAGAAGCAGGTATTGACTTATGGAGTTTTTCGCGCTTGATCGAAACCTTCCGTAATAATCATAATAAGCGTCATTCGACAACAGTGATTATCTCTCATCAGGAGCGTATCTTAGAGATGGCTGATGAGATTATTCTCTTGGCGGATGGTCGTGTGCAAGAGAAAGGTCTGAAAGAGGAAATGCTGTCTAAAATATTGCAGAATTGTGTATGTAGCAAGGACTGCCTGGAGAGGGGAGAAGCTTTAAGTGAATGTTATTGAGAAAAAACTTCTAGAGGAAATTGCTGGACTCCATGAGATACCTCAAGGGGCTTATAATATCAGAAAAGATGGCCAGTTATTATCACGTAATTCCAGTGCTAATATTGAAATCCGCAGTAAGGAGGACAAGCCTGGTATTGATGTTATCGTTAAGGCGGGAACCAAGGGCGAAAGTGTTCATATTCCTGTCATAGTTACGGCCAGTGGTGTAGAGGATATGGTTTATAATACCTTTGACATCGGAGAAGGTGCAGATGTCTTAATCGTAGCTGGCTGCGGAATCCATAACCCCGGTGAAAAGAAGACCCAGCATGATGGTATTCATAATTTTATTATCCGTAAAGGGGCAAGGGTCCGTTATGTGGAGAAGCATTATGGCCAAGGAGAAGGAACTGGGGAAAGAATTTTAAACCCCCAGACTGTTTTGGAGTTGGAAGAAGGAGCAAGTGTTGAGCTAGAAATGGTACAAATCCGTGGTGTAGACTCAACCCTGCGTACTACTGTGGCTAAAGTACACAAAAATGCTCATCTTGTCATATCTGAAAGGTTGCTGACTCATGGTAAGCAATATGCTGAGTCTAAAATGGATATTGAATTGGTGGGAGAAGACGCCTCGGCTCAGATTATTTCCCGTTCAGTGGCTCAAGATAGTTCAGAGCAGATATTCTATCCTAGGTTGATTGGTTCCGCCAATTGTCGCGGTCATGTGCAGTGCGATTCAATTATTATGGATCAGGCTAAGGTTAGAGCTATCCCGGAGATATCTGCCAACCACCCTGATGCTCAATTGATCCATGAAGCTGCTATCGGAAAAATAGCCGGCGAACAAATTATCAAGCTGATGAGCTTAGGCTTAAGTGAAGAGGAAGCGGAGAATACCATTCTTCAAGGTTTCTTAAAATAAAATAATAAACCTAAAAAACAATAATTTTATAATAATAAACAATAAAACGTTACGAAGCCGCCCGACATATCTGTGTCGGGTTAACCTTTTTAAAGCCCTGCTTTTTTTTGGCCAAAATCATGGTAGAATAGGAGCAGAATAATTTTTTGTTTGTGAATTTTTTGTTTGTGGAGGAAGACCTTATATGGACTATGAGCAGAGGGCCTTACAGTGGCATGAAGAAAAACGTGGAAAAATTGCAATAGTGAGCAAAGTGCCTTTGGAGAATAGAGATGATCTCAGCACTGCTTATACCCCTGGTGTAGCCGAACCCTGCCGTAAGATTCAGGAGAATATAGATAATGTCTATAAATATACAGCCAAGGGGAATCTGGTGGCGGTAGTTTCTGACGGTTCAGCCGTTTTGGGATTAGGTAATATTGGAGCCCAGGCTGGAATACCGGTGATGGAAGGGAAGGCTGTTCTTTTTAAAGAATTTGCTAATGTGGATGCCTTTCCTATCTGCTTGGATACTCAAGATACAGAAGAAATTATCCAAGCTATCAAGCTAATTGCCCCTGTATTTGGGGGAATAAATCTGGAGGATATCAGTGCTCCCAGGTGTTTTGAGATTGAGAACCGTCTCAAAGAGGAACTGGATATCCCAGTTTTTCATGATGACCAACATGGTACGGCTGTAACCGTCTTAGCAGGTCTAATTAATGCTTTTAAGATTGTGGAAAAAGACTTGCAGACGAGTAAAATCGTCATCAATGGTATTGGGGCTGCTGGTTCAGCTATTGCTAAAATCCTTTTGTCATACGGTTGCCGACAGATATATTTAGTTGATCGCATGGGTTTAATTAATAGAAATCAGCCTGAAACAATGCTGAATCAAGTCCAGGAAGAATTAGCTCAGCTAACTAATCTGGAACGAAAAAATGGGGATCTGGCTGATGCCTTAGAAGGCGCTGATGTGTTTATTGGAGTATCTAAACCAGGATTAGTTACCCAAGAGATGGTAAGGAAAATGAACAAAGAACCTGTAATATTTGCCTTGGCTAACCCTAATCCGGAAATTAGTCCTGAAGATGCACGACAAGCCGGTGCGAAAGTTATTGGTACAGGTCGTTCGGATTATTCCAATCAGGTCAACAATGTACTGGTTTTCCCAGGCCTGTTTCGTGGTGCCTTAGATGTAAGAGCCAGGACAATCAACGAAGAGATGAAATTAGCTGCAGCTAAGGCTTTAGCAGCTTACATTCCTGATAAGGCCTTACACACTGAGAATATCTTGCCTAATC
>JAPXME010000085.1:0-7975 GCA_033809185.1 Clostridiaceae bacterium | reverse complement strand
GACTGCTAAAGATGCAGTGGGCAACCTGACCCAGTACAGCTATGACATAAACGGTTATTTGCAGGAGGTAACCGACCCGGCCGGCAATACAACCACCTACTATAACGATGCCTTAGGCCGTGTAATCGGTATCAAGGACCCTAAAGGCAATTTAACTCGCCTGACCTTGGATAATGCAGGCCGTCCTTTGCATGTGCAGATGCCGGAAAATACTGTAATACATTACACCTACTATAACCATGGGAAGGTTGAATCTCAGACCGATCCCAAGGGCAATATTACCTACTACACCTATGACACCATGCAGCGGGTAAAGACTGTCCGTGATCCGGAGGGCGGAGTAACCCAATATGAGTACGATCGCAACGGTAACAGAACAAAGATAATTGACCCTGAAGGCGGTGTAACAATCTTCTCCTATGATAACAACGACCGCTTAGAATATAGTGTGGGGCCTGAGGGTGAGCGGATCACCTACACCTACGATCAGAACGGTAACTTAGCTACCGTTAAGGATCCCAGAGGTAAAGTGACCACCTATCTTTATGACTCCCTGAATAGAGTCAAGGAGGTCATAGATCCTTTGCAGAATAAGCTGCAATACAAGTATGATGAGCTGGGCAATCTGGTTGAGCAAGTATTGCCCGATGGCAATAAAGTGATCTATCAATATAACAAGCTGTCCCAGTTGGAGAAGATTATCAATCAAGAGCTGGGCGAGACAACCATGACCTATTATCCTAATGGTCAATTGAAGACCCAGACTAATGCCGAAGGAGCAACTTATGAGTACACCTATACCCCCTTGGGCAGTGTCCGGACTATCAAGGATCCACTAGGTAATATTACGGAATATACTTACGATGCCAATAACAATCTAATTGAAGTTACCAATGCCTTGGGTAAGAAGACCAGGTATGAATATGACAGCCTGAACAGACAACGCAAAGTAATCAACCTCTTAGGCCATACCAGTGAGATTATTCCCGATGCTAACGGCAATATTGCCACCCGGATTGATGCCGAAGGCAATGTGACATATTTCGAATATACGGCAACTAACAGATTGAGCAAGGTTATCGATGCCCAGGGTAACCAGACTGATTACGATTATTATCTGAATGGACTCCTCAAATGGAGCGAAGACCCCAAAGGCAACAGGACCAGCTACGAATACGACCTATCAGGCCGGGTAACCAAAGTGACAGACCCAGCCGGGCATGTGATGTCCTTTGCCTATGATGCCAACGGTAACGTAACCCAAAGAACCAAACCAGACGGCAGCACGATAACTTATACTTACGATGCCTTAAACCGTCTTACCCAAATAAGCTACCCTGACCAGACCAAGGTAAGCTATACCTATGATGTGATGGGTAACAGGAAGACTATGGACGATGAATCCGGTTTGACTTCTTACGAATACGATATTATGAACCGGCTAACCAGAGTAACCAATCCCTTGGGTGAAAGTGTAGATTATGATTATGACATTTTAGGCCGCTTGGCCTGGGTCTGTTACCCCGACGGCAAAGAAGTAGAATACCTCTATGATGAGTTAGACAGGTTAATAGAGGTTCGGGATTGGGCCAACAGAGTTACCAGCTATAGCTATGATGCTCTTGGGCGCAGGACTTCAACTGATTTGCCCGGAGAGTTGCAGGTAACCTATGCCTATGATGATGCCAACAGGCTGCTTAATCAGCAGAATTTGGGTCCCAACGGACAGATCCTTACTGCCTTCAATTATGAATACGATAAAAATGGCAACAGAGTATCCGAGTTAAAGGATTATCGGAACGAAGAGCAGAACAGTATTACCTATATCTACGACAGCCTGAACCAATTAGTAGAAGTCTTGAACAACTATGGCGAGAATATCAGCTACCGATACGATGCAGCAGGAAACAGAATATCCATGACGAAAACAGAAGGTGACAAGGTAGAGATTACCAGATGCGAATACAGATGCCTTATATAAGATAATATCTATAAAATAAAATATTAAATAGGGGGATAGCTAATGCTGAAAAGAATATTAGCGATATTATTAATAGTTACTATTGCTCTGGTTTTGGTATCGTGTTCAGTTAATGAAAGAGAATATACAGATATTATCAATATGATTGAATCATATAAGAACGAAGTTGAAAAAAATATTAAGAATTATGAAATTAGAAATGTTGAATATATGGATGTTTCAACTGAAGGAGGAGCAATTATTGGTTACTATGAAGAAGAGGATCTAAAATACGCAGAAGTAACAATTTGTGGAGAAATGGGAAGAGTACATTATAATTATTATTTCCTCTCCGGTTCAAATATTTACTTAATAAAAAATGATGTAAGGTATGATAAGCCTTTCTATATCGAAGGGTATGAAGAAACAGAAGAAATAGTCGAATACTACTTTAGAGAAAATGAGGTATTTTATGTTGATAATAAGAAAAAGCTACTTACTAATGTGGACGACAACAAAGATTTCTTAGTTGAGCTAGAAGATTTCAAGAATGCCTTAGATAATGCAACAGAGAAGGTAGATAATGCAGAATTAAATGAATATGCATCTGAATATTTCAAGGATGATATTTCAACTTTAAGATATGAAGGACAGTTTGCATTCGATGATTATTATGAAGAAGAAGTAAGAGTTAACATGAAGACAGTTGAAGAACTAGAGAGTAGTAGAATATTCCAATTGTATCTTGACCCTATTCAAGGTGTTCCAGAAGAAAGATTAGATTTAGGTTGCTTTTATGAGACTGGAGATACAATCTATAAAATAGAACCAACAGAAGAAAATCTGGCAATGATAAAATCAAAGGGGAGCTTGCCGGAGGATAGTATTATTGTAGCCCAGAACTCAGAGCTACCAGATGCTTTAGGAGAGGATGAAGCTGGATTTCATTATTATATAGAGATTGAGGAAGGTCAAATAAAATTTCACTCATACAATAACTTAGCTGGAACAGGATATTATGAGGCTTTTACATGGGAAAAGGGTGTTGGACTTGTATTTTATCAGTCAGGATATGGTGCTGAGCGTGATTCTATTCAAATAAAATTAGTCTCAAATAATTAACGAATTGTAAAAAAACTTGCTTGATTTAACAATTTTTGTTATAGTGTTAATACTTTTAGCAATGGCTAAAAGTATAGAAAAGAAAGAAAAGGAGAGTAGAGTTGAGATGAGTAAAGCTGAGATGACTAAGATTATTTTGCCTGAGGAGAAGGTTCCTAAGTATTGGTACAATGTGCAAGCGGATATGCCGAATCCCATGGAGCCCTACTTGCACCCACAAACGAAAAAGGCTCTGGAGCCTAAGGATTTGGCCCACATATTCCCTCAGGCTCTTATTGAACAGGAAGTTAGCCAGGAGAGGTATATTGAGATACCTCAAGAGATTCGAGAGATCTATAAACAATGGAGACCATCCCCGCTATATAGAGCCCATCAACTGGAGAAGGCCTTGGGGGTTAACTCCAGGATATATTATAAGTATGAAGGGGTTAGTCCCGTTGGTAGTCATAAGCTGAATTCGGCTATTCCCCAGGTTTTTTATAACAAAGAGGCTGGGATTAAAAGATTAACTACAGAGACTGGAGCAGGACAGTGGGGCACAGCCTTATCCTTGGCTTGTCAAATGTTTGGCCTTGAATGTACTGTCTATATGGTGAGGATTAGTTTCAAGCAGAAACCTTATCGTCGTACTCTTATGGAGACTTATGGAGGTCAATGTATCGCTAGTCCCAGTAATCTAACGGAAACGGGCCGCAGGGTTTTGGTGGAACAACCGGAGACCCCAGGCTCCTTGGGTATTGCTATTAGTGAAGCTGTCGAAGATGCATCTTTGCGTCCTGATACTAATTATGCTTTGGGTAGTGTCTTAAATCATGTCTCACTTCATCAGACCATTATCGGGCAAGAAGTAAAGCTGCAAATGGAAATGGTGGATGATTATCCTGATGTAGTTGTGGCTTGCTGTGGTGGTGGCAGTAATTTGGCCGGCATTGCCTTTCCTTTTATTCCGGATAAGTTAAAGGGCAGCAAGGTGCGTTTGCTGGCGGTAGAGCCTACGGCTAGCCCTAGCTTGACTAGAGGAACCTTTGCTTATGATTATGGCGACCTAGGTGGTCTTACTCCTTTGATGAAGATGTATACTGTGGGTTCATCCTTCACCCCGGCCGGAATTCATTCTGGGGGCTTACGATATCATGGAAGTTCACCTTTGGTCAGTCAACTGTACCATGATGGTTTAATAGAAGCTACGGCTGTAGAACAAACGAGGGCTTTTTCTGCGGCAGTTCTCTTTGCTAGAACAGAGGGTATTATACCTGCTCCTGAGTCTTCCCATGCCATCAGGGCCGGTATAGATGAAGCTCTACGGGCTCAAGAAGAAGGAAAGAGCCTCAGCATTGTTATTAATGTGAGCGGTCATGGTCATTTGGATTTGACAGCTTATGAAAGCTATCTGTCAGGAGAAATGAAGGATGTCCAGTTGTCTGATGAGGACATAGCTCAAGCTATTGCTAAGTTGCCAAAGATTTAATATTTTGGGCTTTGCGTAAATCAGATGATATGAAGTAAATAGATTGATCAATAGCTGCCGATTTCATTCGGCAGCTTTTCATTGTGAAAAAAAACAAGGTTCCCGGGTACCCATCAGCAATCTCCGATTGCGTTGATGGGTGGGGTTCTTATTATGAAAATAACAAGGTTCCCGGGACCCATCAGCAATCTTTGATTGCGTTGATGGGTGGGGTTCTTATTTAGGTGCCATTAGATAGGGGAAGTAGGGTGCACTTCACATTAAGCTAAGCTCTTTATTTACGCTAAATATTCTTTAGGGTAAAAACCAAGGGATGTAAGCTAGCATATATAATATTAAGTCAATAGAGGGATGAAGAATTGTCGGAATATGCTACAATATCTATAATGAACCATTGGGAGATGTAATTGCTCAAAGAGCTAAAATTATTAGCGAATGGTGTTAATCAGGGGGGATGTTGTTTGAAAATTCAATTTTGTGGTGCTGCTGGAACTGTTACAGGCTCATGTTTTTTAGTTACTACGGATTCAGCCAAATTTTTACTTGATTGTGGAATGTTTCAAGGCTCGAGAGCATTAAAAGAGAGAAATTATGGAGATTTTCCCTTCAATCCTGAGGAGATTGATTTTGTTATACTTTCCCATGCCCATGTGGACCATGCCGGTCTTTTGCCGAAGCTATACAAGAAAGGGTTTAAGGGTTGGACTTATGCTACTAAAGTTACCCGGGAATTATGTGCAATTGTCTTACCGGATAGCGGCTATATTCAGGAGATGGAGGTTGAAAGAAAAAACCGCAAGCTGATGAGGAAAGGCGAACCTTTATTAACGCCTATTTATACAGCCCAGGATGCTCGGGATTGTCTAAAGTATTTTAAATCTGCTGAATATGAGGAAGCTTTTGAACCAGCTCCAGGGATTAAGGTGGTTTTCCAAGACGCAGGTCATATACTAGGTTCAGCCATAACTGAACTTTTTATTGAGGAAAATGGCCGTAGCACAAAGATTGTCTTTACCGGGGATTTAGGCAATACCGATCAGCCAATTGTCGAGGAAAGAACTAATATTGACGAGGCTAATGTGGTGATTATGGAGTCTACATATGGTAACCGTTATCATCTGGAAACAGAAAACAGAGATGATACTTTAGCCCGTATTGTCAATCGCACTTTAAAGAAGGGGGGCAACCTGGTTATCCCTTCTTTTGCAGTGGAGAGAACCCAAGAATTAATCTATAATCTGAGAAAATTACAGACAGAGGGCCGAATCCCTGTAGTCGATATTTATATTGATAGTCCAATGGCTATTGAAGCAACTAAAGTCTTTGTGGCCAATACTAAATATTACGATCAGGAAGCCCAAGAAATAGTCAATAATGGTGGAGTAGAGGCTCTTTTTTCCGGGCCGAATATCCATTATGTACTCACTCCTGAGGAGTCAATGATGGTTAATAGAATCAAAAGCGGAGCAATTATTATCTCAGCTAGTGGTATGGCTGATGCAGGCCGTATCAAGCATCACTTAAAGCATAATCTCTGGCGTAAGGAAAGTACTGTTCTTTTTGTAGGTTACCAGGCCGAAGGTACTTTGGGTCGAAGAATTCTTGACGGTGAGAAGAAAGTGCGGATTCACGGAGAGGAAATCGCTGTTAAAGCTGATATTGAGATAATTGATGGCTTTTCTTCCCATGCTGATCAAAGTGGACTCTTGGATTGGCTGAGTAATTTCAAGACTAAGCCGGAACTTGTCTTTTTGGTACATGGAGAGGAGTCTGCCCTTGAGACATTGCAACGTCTAATTATAACGGAGCTTGGTATTAAGACTGAGATAGCCAGTCTGGGAGAGGTCTATGATCTAACCAAAGGATTTGCTGAGCTGCCAGCGGAGGAGATGGAATATGCTCAGGCCTCCAATAAAGAAAATGTTCTTGAGGCATTGAATAGGCTGAAATCAATGGTTCAAGAAATGGCTAAGGCTCCGGATAGGGATGTACGTGGCTTACAACGTATACTGGCTAACCTTTATGAGATTGAAAGAAATATTGAGCGAATGGCTTAACAAAATTTACTGTAAAGAAAATGTAGGATTATCCTTGGCAGTGTCGAAATAAGAGCTAGGCTAATTAAATAATATTTTATGAAGGAATGGTCGCTATGGCTAAAAATTACAAAATTCTCGGTATAGTCTGTATTATTGCAGTAATAGCAGTTGCTGTTTTTTATTTTGGAGGGACCGTTCTTTCTGGAAAGACGGCGGAGGCTTTACCGTCTCCTGGGACTAATGAAGATGGGAACCAACCTATTGATTCCGAACAGAATCTTGAACTGGAGGAACCGGAGATACCAGAGGTTACCGAACCGGAGGATAATAGACCTACAGAAAAGAAAGCTGTTAAGGTCAAGGGTATTTATATGACAGGTGTAGTTTTTAACTATCCTAAATTTTATAATCAACTGGTAGATTTAGTGGAGCGTACTGAGTTAAATGCTTTGGTAATTGATGTGAAGGATGATTCTGGTTTTTTATCTGGCCCACTGCCGGTGCCATTGGCAGAGGAGATTGGTACGCCATACCATAAGGGTATGGATGATCAGGAGAATATTCTGCAGTTGTTAGAAAAGGATATTTTTCCCATTGCCAGGATTGTAGTTTTTAAGGATCCGGTTTTGGCTGAAGGCAGACCTGATTTGGCATTAAAGAATAAGTCGGGTAATATCTGGCGTGATAGAAAGGGATTAGCCTGGGTAGATCCTCATAGCCAAGATGTGTGGCAATATGCAGTAGATGTAGCCAAGGAAGCTGCCAAGATGGGTTTTCGGGAGATCCAGTTTGATTATGTTCGCTTCCCAACTGACGGTGATGTGAAGAACGCAGTCTATCCCTTTGCAACTGGCCAATCTAAAGAAGATGTAATCTTAGAATTTTTGGAATATGCTAAGGCTGAACTAGAACCGTATAATGTCTTTATATCTGCCGATGTCTTTGGCTTAACAACTCTTACTTTAGACGATATGGGGATGGGACAAAAATATGAAAAGATAGTTACAGCAGTGGATTATATTTGTCCTATGGTGTATCCTTCCCACTACGGAACCGGCAATTATGGTTTCAAAAATCCCAATGCTCATCCTTATGAGATTGTAAATATGGCCTTATTGGATGCGCTGAAAAAGTCTGAAACTGTGGGTGCTGAAGCTATAATTAGGCCTTGGTTGCAGGATTTCAATTTGGGAAGCCCCAAGTACGGCCCTGAACAGGTACGGGCTCAAATCAAGGCTACTTATGATGCTGGTTTGGATGAGTGGATCCTCTGGAATGCAGGCAATAAATATACGGAAGCAGCTTTACTTCCCAATGAGTAATAAGAACCCCACCCGTCAACGCAATCGGAGATTGCTGACGGGTCCCAGTAACCTTGTTGTATTC
>JAPXME010000084.1:6663-8119 GCA_033809185.1 Clostridiaceae bacterium | reverse complement strand
GCAACAGACAGCCTTCGGACATTTCCAGACTGTGAAAACTTGTAATGAATGTGGTGGGACAGGGCAGATCATTAGCTCTCCCTGCCCCGAATGTCATGCCAAGGGCAGAGTGCGTAAAAAGCGTACGTTAAACGTCAACATCCCTGCCGGAGTAGATAATGGCTCCAGGATACGTTTGAATGGAGAAGGAGAGCCTGGACGACGGGGAGGTCCTCCAGGTGATCTTTATATTTATCTCCAGGTCAAGCCCCATGAGATTTTTGAACGGCAAGGAGTAAATATTCACTTAGAGTTGCCAATTACTTTTGTTCAAGCAGCTTTAGGAGCTGAGTTAGAGGTGCCCACCTTAGAGGGTAAGGCAAGCTTGAAGATTCCGGAAGGAACCCAGAGCCATACTGTATTCCGCTTAAAAGGACAAGGGGTACCGCGGTTACGTGGCTTAGGCCGTGGTGATCTATTGGTGCAGGTAGAGATTAGGACCCCCCAAAAACTCAGTGAGGAACAAAAGGAGCTCCTGCGGGAGTTTGCAAAAACCTGTAGGGAAGATCAGTATAAGCTACCTAAGGATAAAAGTAGAACAAGAAAAATCTTTGAGAAATTATGGGATAACCTGAAAGGATAGGATAAGCTATGGATTGGCTGGAGATAACTGTAGTAACTGAAAAGGAAGCCGTAGAAGCCGTAGCTGATCTCTTTTTCTGTTTAGGTTCCGGAGGGGTAATAATCGAAGATCCTGAAGAATTACAAAGAGTAGCCAATAGCGGTGAATGGGATGCCTTTGAACTGCCGGAGGAGTCATTACAAATGACTCGTCCCCAGGTCAAAGGCTATTTGCCTTGCAATGAGGAGCTTCCACAGAAGATAGAGGAATTAACTAATGAGCTGACGGAAATAATGTTCAGAATAGGTCAAGAACCTTGTGAGATTTTGAGTAAGACAGTGCAGGAGGAAGATTGGGCTAATTCATGGAAAGCCTATTTTAAACCCCTAAAACTTGGAGACCGGCTGGTGGTTCGCCCCTCCTGGGAGGAATACCAGGCCAAAGAAGGAGAGCTGATCATAGCTCTGGACCCAGGTATGGCTTTTGGTACTGGCAGCCATGCTACAACCTCTATGTGTTGTGGATTTTTAGAGAAATATCTGCGCAAGGGACAAAAAGTCCTTGATGTAGGTACCGGCTCAGGAATTCTGGCTATGGCTTCTGCTCTTTTAGGAGCATCAGAGGTCTTAGCTTTAGATTATGATCCTGTGGCTGTAAAGGTAGCTACAGAGAATGTCCAGATAAATAATCTAGAAGACAAAATTACTGTGCGCAAAAATGATCTATTGCAGGGAGTAACTGAAAAGGCTGATCTTATTGTGGCCAACATAATTGCCGATATTATTATCCGTCTTTTTCCCCAGGTGGGGGACAATCTCTTAGCAGGAGGATTTTTTGTCACTTCAGGAGTAATCG
>JAPXME010000084.1:0-6653 GCA_033809185.1 Clostridiaceae bacterium | reverse complement strand
ACGTCGACAGGATGTAATGCAGGCGGCGGCAGCTTCTGGTTTTGAGCTCGTTGAGGAAAAGTGTCAAAATGGTTGGGTGGCACAAGTTTGGAAAACTGGGTCATAAGTTCGTCAGCAACTCACTGCTTTTCGTTGGATGAGCTAGTAAAGGAGTTAGGATTGTGCATCGTTTTTATTTACCGACAGTGACAAAGGAGCAGGAGCCTACAAAAATCACAGGTGACGAATTTAGACACTTGGCTAATGTGTTGCGCATTAAAGCCGGTGATAAGGTCTATCTTTTTGATGGACAAGGCCAGGAATATGAAGCTACTATTCAAGAGATTACCAAGGATGCAGCCTATCTTGAGTTAGGTGAGCAGCTGACAGAGTCTAGGGAAAGCCCTGTGGAGCTGTATTTGGTTCAGGGCATAGCCAAAGGTGATAAGATGGATTTCGTTATCCAAAAGGCTACTGAACTGGGAGTAAAGGGCATAATACCTTTGGAGGCCAAGCGGAGTGTGGTTCGCTTAGCCGGAGGGAAAAAGGCTGACAAACAGCAACGCTGGCAGAAGGTGGCCCTAGAGGCTACTAAGCAGTGTCGGAGGTCTTTTATTCCCCAAGTGTCCTTACCCCAGGGTTTAAATGAATTCTTAGCTACTTTACCCCAAGAAAGGTTAGTGCTGATACCCTGGGAAGAGGGTGGCCGGTCATTGAAAACCGTCTTAACGGATTCAGAGATCATAAAGAAACAGCCAGTTCCGGTGTACCTGCTAATTGGACCGGAAGGTGGCTGGGATGAGACCGAGGTTGAACTAGCTCGCTCTAAGGGGGCTATTCCAGTAACCTTGGGTCCACGAATACTGAGGACGGAAACGGCAGGGCTGGCTACAATTGCCGCAATAATGTATCAGTGGGGGGACTTAGGTTAATGAGTACCCAAAAAACAGTGGCCTTCCAGACTTTAGGTTGTAAGGTTAATCAGAATGAATCGGAAGCTTTAGCAGCCCTGTTCCAGGAACAAGGCTATGAAGTGGTTGGGCCAGAAGAAAAGGCAGATATTTATGTGATCAATACTTGTACAGTGACCCATTTGGCAGATCGCAAATCACGTCAGATGATCAGAAGAGCGACCAGAGCTAATCCCAAAGCTAAAGTAGTAGTAATGGGCTGTTATGCTCAGACCTCACCGGAGGAAGTGGAAAAAATCTCCGGGGTAGATTTAGTAGTAGGGACTAGTGAACGCAGTAAAATTATTGATTATTTAAGTCAAATACGTGAACAATCTGCAGGTCCTTTATCTATAGTTAAGGAAATCAGTAAGCAACAGGTTTTTGAGGATATTGACCTGGAAAAACTGACTGGACGAGCCAGAGCCTATCTAAAAGTGCAGGAGGGCTGTGAACAGTATTGTGCTTATTGTATTATCCCTTACGCTCGAGGACCGATTCGCAGCCGTCCTTTGGCCGATACTTTGCGGGAAGTAGAGAAACTGATTGCAGCCGGGTTCAAGGAGATTATTCTGACTGGTATTCATTTAGGGGCTTATGGTCGGGACCTAGATGAAGGTTTATATTTAGATGATCTGTTGGAGAGATTATTGCCCTTGGATCCTAGTGTCCGCTGGCGTCTTAGTTCCTTGGAACCAACAGAGCTAACGCCTAAATTGATTTCTCTAATGAAGGAAAATGATAACTTTTGCCCTCATCTACATTTGCCTCTGCAAAATGGCGCCGATGAAATCCTGCAGACTATGAAACGGCCTTATACTACGACTGATTATGCCGAAGTTATTAGTCGGATTAGGAAAGAGCTACCCAAAGTAAATATTTCCACGGATATTATGGTAGGCTTCCCCGGCGAGACAGAAGAGCATTTCAATCAAACCCTTAGATTTGTAGAAAGCATGGGCTTTGGTCGACTTCATGTCTTTCAATATTCCCCAAGGCGGGGGACACCAGCTGCAGAATATCCTAAGCAAGTAGCTCCCCAGCTAAAGGAGGAACGGAGCAGACGCTTGATTGATTTGGGACATAAATTGGCTAAGACTTACGGAGAACTATTCATAGGTAAAGAGCTACAAGTCTTAGTTGAAAAAGAACTAGAAAAAGGTAAGTGGGAGGGTCATAGCGAAAACTATCTTAAGGTCCATTTTTCCTATGAACCTTTAACTCCTCAGGAACACAGGCAGATTATTCCGGTCATTGTGAGGTCTGCAGGAGTTGATTTAGTTAAGGGAGTAGTGCAAACACTCTAAAAGGAGGTGCATAGAATGTCCGATTGTATCTTTTGCAAGATTATTAATGGTGAGATACCATCTAAAAAAGTATATGAAGATGAAGAAATCCTGGCTTTTCATGATGTGAGTCCCCAAGCTCCAGTCCACGTACTTGTGATTCCTAAGAAGCACATTACCAGTGTAGCTGAGTTAGATACAGCCGATGCAGAATTGTTAGGGAGAATATTTATAGTGATTAGAAAAATTTCCGAGGAATTGCAGCTACAAAACGGTTATAGAGTTGTAAACAATTGTGGAGAAGACGGTCAACAAACAGTGCCTCACTTGCATTTTCATCTAATTGGTGGAAGAAAGATGAACTGGCCTCCAGGTTAATCTTGACCCGACATAGTCGTTGAAGTATAATTAGGAATGTGTATTTTTATTGGCAACTTATTCACCATGATTTCTTGTAAAGTAGAGAAGCTGTAACACGGTCGTAGTGGAGGGAGGGAGAAATGCATGAGTGAAGTGAGAGTTGGTAAAAATGAATCTCTCGACAGTGCACTCCGCCGCTTTAAACGTACCTGCCAGAAGGCCGGTGTTCTATCTGAAGTCAGAAAACGCGCGCACTATGAAAAGCCTAGCGTTAAGAGAAAAAAGAAGTCCGAAGCAGCGAGAAAGCGCAAATATAAGTAGTATCATAGAGGTTCACAGCTGAGAATTTTTCACTGACTATCAAAAAGCCTTGTCAAATGAAGATTTGGCAAGGGTTTTTTGATATCTGTAGCTAAAATCCACAGGGGGACGGTTCTTCTGTGTTGCTGTAATGAAGAATAACAAGAACGGTCGTACCGATTCCTCGCTGGAAATATCTAAAAAGCAAACTACCTTCGTAATTAATACGAAGGTAGTTTTTAGCTAATTTTTTCTTTCTACATAGCTACTGCAAGGCTGTTTTCCCTGATTCTTTTGGAGTAGCTGCTGACAGGTGAACCTGTTCGCTTAGTGTAATCTGTCATACCTTTAATTCCTCTATTGTACGCCGTTAAGGCTTTGTGATAGTCTTGTTCAAACATTTCAACAAGTTCTGCTAAATGGAATGTCCCTAGTATTATGCTGTACTCCGGGTCTAATAATAATTCAGGCCGGTATTCAACACCGGCTCTTTTTGCTACTGATTTTGCTGTTACAGGGCGAATCTGACATAATCCTCTGGCATCATATTTACTTCTGGCCTTAGGATTAAAATTACTTTCTGCACGGATTAATTCTAGCATGATCAGAGGATCAATCTTATGCTTCTCACTTTCTCTGAACACAGTAGCAACAATCTCAGGTGTTGTTTTGTAATGGGCAGCATATCGATTAATTTTATTAAGCTCGTCTTCATATTTGTTGAGTTCGTTTTCATAATGTTCTGCTTTGTCTTGCCAATGATACAGATCCTGTCTTAGGGAATCCTGTTGCTGAATCAGCAGACAAATGCATAACACTGCAGCCAATACTATACTAATGTAGATGAAATGAAGATATGGCAATCTGGGATTGGATGTTTGCAAAATAAATCTCTCTCCTTTCTGACAGATCACCAGGGACTGGAAATTAAAGGATACTTTATTGTAACCTCTCGATATTATAATCAAGTGCCCAAGAACAAGCAAGTAAAAAAATGTCAGTAACAAAATGAATAAGATGTACTCCTAGCCGGTATATGATAAAATAATAATTACAAGGTATCTGGAAAAGAAGGAGGGGGAGTATGCAGAGAGCAAGAGGAGCAAGAACACATAAGCGGAGAGTAAGATTTGTTAGTACGATGATTTTGTCAATTTTATTAATAATGTACTCTTTAAGCCTATTGGCGGCTCCGCAAACTGTTTATGTAATCAGGGTCCAAGATACTATAGATCAAGGTTTGGTAAAATATATTGAACGAAGCTATCAAGAGGCAGAAAAGGCCGGAGCCTCTATGGTAATATTGGAGATAGATACGAATGGCGGACTAATCGATTCAGCTATAGAAATCCGCGATATTGTCTGGGATAGCTCTGTACCTACTGTGGCTCTGGTATCTGGTCGAGCAATTTCTGCTGGGGCTTTCGTAACAGTAGCTTGCCCCCAAATAGCTATGGTTCCAGGTTCAACAATCGGTGATGCCGAGGCAAGAATTAACGGAGAACGGGCTGATGAAAAATATCTTTCAGCTTGGAGGCAGGAATTTGCAGCCACGGCGGAAAGAAACGGTAGAGATCCGGATATTGCCCGGGCTATGGTGGATAGAGATCTGGTCTTGCCGGGGATTAGCGAGGAAGGTAAATTACTGACCCTTACTTATACCCAAGCTAAGGAACACGGCTATACTGATTTTATTGTGGCAGATAGCGCTGAACTGCTGGAAGGGCTAGGCTTGAGTCAAGCTGAGATAGTAGAAACTAGCTTCACCGTGGCAGAAAAGGTTTCCCGCATTGTTACTAATCCAATTATCGCTTCGATTTTATTGACCGTCGGTATCGCTGGAATAGTCATCGAGGTTTTTACAATGGGTTGGGGTATTGCCGGAACCTTAGGTATTATCTCCTTAGTACTTTACTTCGGTGGCCATTTGATGGCAGGCTTTTCTGGCTGGGGCGTACTCCTGCTCTTTATAATCGGAGTTATCCTATTAGCGATAGAGATGTTTGTAGCCGGCTTCGGAGTCTTTGGGATAGGTGGAATAATTTGTATCTTCGCTAGTATAGTTTTGGCTGCACCCAGTTGGGAAACAGGTTTAGTTTCATTGGTTTTAGCTTTAATAGGGACTATTGTACTTGTCCTGATTTCTTTTAAGATCCTAACTAAACGGAATTTCTGGTCGCGTTTGACCCTGGGGACAAGATATAACAAAGATGAAGGATATATTCCCCAAAGCCAGGATTATAGTATATACCTAGGGCAAAAAGGTCGTGCTCATACTACATTAAGGCCTGCTGGCACGGTTGAACTCGATGATGGAACCAGAATTGATGTGGTTACCCAGGGAGAATTTATTGAGCGGGGGAAAAGAGTCCAAGTTCTTAATGTAGAAGGTATGAGAATCATTGTTGGGGCTATGCCTGGCGAATAAACAGGCTGCTTGATAAGTTAAAAATAACTTTAAGGAGGATTTATTTATGCCATATCTTTTTTCATTGGTGATTATTGTAGCTATCGTAATTATCGCCTTAGCTATAATCCTAAGCTTTATTCCTTTAGGTTTATGGATATCTGCCTTAGCTGCAGGTACTAGGATTGGAATTTTTACCTTAATCGGTATGAGACTTCGGAGGGTACCGCCGGCTTTAATCGTTAATAGTTTAATTAAAGCGGATAAGGCTGGTATTAGTGTGACAACTAATCAGTTGGAAGCTCACTATTTGGCCGGTGGTAACGTTGATCGGGTAGTGAATTCCTTGATTGCTGCAGAAAGAGCTAATATCCCTTTGCCTTTTGAAAGAGCCGCCGCTATAGACTTGGCTGGTCGTAATGTATTAGAAGCAGTGCAGATGAGTGTTAATCCTAGGGTCATAGAAACTCCGATAATCTCTGCTATGGCCAAAAACGGTATTGAGGTTAAAGCTATGGCCCGGGTAACGGTAAGAGCTAATATTGACCGCCTGGTAGGTGGTGCAGGAGAAGAAACAGTAATTGCTCGCGTAGGTGAAGGTATTGTTACAACAGTAGGTAGCTCGGAATCTCACAAGGAAGTATTAGAGAATCCTGATTTAATCTCTCGGACTGTTTTGGATAAGGGCTTGGATGCCGGGACTGCCTTTGAAATTCTTTCTATTGACATTGCTGATGTTGATGTAGGGCGTAATATTGGTGCTCAGCTCCAGACAGACCAAGCTGAAGCAGATAAGCGTATTGCTCAAGCTAAGGCTGAAGAACGCCGTGCCCTAGCTGTAGCTAGAGAGCAAGAAATGAAGGCGGCAGTCGAGGAAATGAGAGCTAAAGTTGTGGAGGCTGAGGCTGAAGTGCCTAAGGCAATGGCTGAAGCTTTACGGGAAGGTAAATTGGGAGTTCTGGACTATTACAATATGCAGAATATCATGGCTGATACTAATATGAGACAGTCCTTGTCTGGAATAAATAGTGACAGTCCAAAAGAGCGATAATTAATAGGGAATTATAGATATAGGTACGGTAATTGCTTGGAAAGGGGGGATACCTTTGGATGATATTCTTGGTCTGATAGTCTTTGTAATATTTTTGATCTTACAAGGTATAGCTAGAAGTAAAGTGAAAAAACATAACCGGGAAAGACGCGGTGCTGAAATTGGGCGAACGGAACAGCCAATGCCCCGTTCTGTTCCTATAGAGGAGCGACCGCGGCAACAAAGGGTCCTTGACCGTACTAGCAGTCAGGTGAATAGAGACAATGACCAATGGCTAGAACCGCCAGAGGTGTTTCCCAATAAGGAGACATATATGCAAG
>JAPXME010000083.1:0-8159 GCA_033809185.1 Clostridiaceae bacterium | reverse complement strand
AATTTCTACTGTAGGGTGTGTGGTGTGAGTGATTAAGGTGGAATATTCTTTCATCGTGCTAGTGATAGCCTTTCTCCTTTTTGGAGGTTGGAGTTTTCTCAAACAGCGGCTCATGGAACAAGAGGAAGAATTCATCTTGTATCTAGTCGTGCAGAATCAAGAAAGCTGTCTGGAAGGGATTATTAGGATGTTTTTCCGTTACCTTTTCCGGCAAGGCGTCTTTGTGCGGCTAATTTTGTTAGTAGAAAGCTCAGAGGACCAGACCTTAGCTATTGCTCAACGATTAGCAGGTGAATATTTTTTTGAGCTGCAAGAAATTATGAGTCTAGAGGAGTGGCTGCTTTCCACTTCTTTTCAGGAAACTGAGCATAAAATTCTCTTAGATTTGCGCGGTAAGGATAAAGGTTTGGCTGAAGCTCGTAGAATTAGGAAATTTATCGCTACAAATAAATTATTACAAAAAAGGGGATAATTGATAAACAGAACAAACAATTTGATTTGCGTATATATTACCAAATGATGGCAATACTATTAACAACAATATTTTAACTATTTAAGGAGGAAATATCATTGGAAATGCAGTTATTGTTAGAAAAGACCAGGATATTGCATCAATTACTACAAAAATCAGCGGGACAAGCACTTGATTTTGATACCATAGCTGATGAACTCTCAAAGATGCTCGCTTGTAATGTTTACATTGTGGGTAAACAAGGCAGACTGCTTGGTAAAGGTGAAATTGTCACAACTAGAGGAATAATCTTTTATCCAGAGGAGTTGGAGAAAAAACAATTCTCAGAAGAAAGCCAACAATGGCTAGCTAGTTTCACTCATTCTGCAGTTAATGTGGTTCCGAAGGATACCAATATTTCCTGTATTATCTCTCCGATTTTCGGTAATGGAGATCGGATGGGAACAGTAGTTTATACTAGAGAGAATACGCCTTATAGCTCTGAGGAGATTATGTTAGCTGAATATGGCTCTAGTGTTGCCGGAATGCAGATTCTCCGTAATGCCAATGAGCGCTTGGAAAATGAAGCACGGAAGAAGACTGTAGTTCAATTAGCTTTAGAGGTGCTATCATATTCAGAATTAGAGGCAGTTAAGTATATTTTCAATGAAATTGATGGCAATGAAGGTTTCCTCGTAGCTAGCAAATTGGCGGAACAGTATAAGCTAACCCGCTCTGTTATTGTAAATGCTCTACGAAAGTTAGAAAGCGCCGGAGTCATAGATGCTCGTTCCCTGGGTATGAAGGGAACTTATATCAAGGTCTTAAACGATTATCTCTATGAGCAATTAGCTAATGTGTAATTCTAGAATAACAAGAACTTGAGTAGCAATTCCTCGCCTAGAAATGTCTAAACTCATGCCGTAAGAAATAGCTTAGCGGTCGAAATTCACCATCCTTGGCTCAGTTCTCCCTGCCCGGCACGTCCTGTGCCGGGCTAAGCATTTTCTAACGGTATATCGTTAAGACATTTTTACTATGCTTGTCAAAGCTACTCCCATTCTTGTTATTCTTTCATCTTGGTAATAGGAAGTCGGAAGAAGGAACAGGGATTTCGATGGAGAAATGGTCAATTATGGAAAACCTGATGGATGCAGTTATCAAAAGGGTGAATGCAGATGGAAGTCTTGTTTGAGGATATTATTAATTTCCTGTTTCCGGCCAAGGGGCTTTGTCTCTTCTGTTGGCATGAATATAGTGGAACTCCGGACTGGAAAGTATGTCCTCAATGTACGCAGGAAATCTTGAATTTTAGCCGAGTATCTAAATGCTGCTCTTTATGTGGACGCTATTCAACTGAGGAGAGTTGTCCTAACTGTCATGGCCGCGGAATTCCCGGGGTAGCAGGAGTTATCAGCGTTGTGCCTTACTTAGGCCGTAATCGCGAATTAATTCAACAGCTAAAGTATGGTGATGATCAGGAATTAAGCAAGCCTCTTGGTTATCTGATGGGTCGCAGATGGCGGCAAGCTAAGCCGAAATTAAGGCCGGATGTAATTATTCCGGTGCCTTTAGAACCACAGCGTCATAAGGAAAGAGGCTTTAACCAAAGTACTTTACTAGGTCAGACCTTAAGCAAAATCTTAAGACTACCTATGGAAGAGGACTATCTATTACGAAGCAATCGTAAGGCCAGTCAAGCTTCTTTAGGCCGCAGAGATAGAGCCAGTAATATCAGAAATGCTTTTTGTGAAGGAGCCATTGGCAAACTAACGGGAAAGACAGTGCTATTAATTGATGATATAGTAACCACAGGTGCAACTTTAGAGGCTTGTGCTACTATATTACACAAATTAGAGGTAAAAACTGTTTGGGGACTTACTTGGGCAGCAGGAATTCGCACCTAATATGGCGAAAGATAGAATAATAGCCTATGACGAACAACAATATCAGAGGTGATTTTACATGGAAATGCGGAATTGCCCGGAATGTGGCAAAATATTTACTTACATCAGGACTAACCTTTGCCCGGCCTGTGTTCGAAAGGATGAGGAGCAGTTCCGGATTGTAAGGAATTTTATTGCCAGGAATCCCGGTGTAGATATAGTAACAGTCAGTGAGGAAACGGGAGTATCGGAAGATAAAATAATTAAATACATCAAAGATGGGCGGATTATTAACAATTCTCCGAATACGAAGATATCCGTGGAATGTGAAGTTTGTGGTACTTTAATTCCTCAGGGTAGATACTGTAAGCCTTGCCAGGAAAGGCTTACCTCAGGCTTAAAACGTACTATTGAAAGAGAGAATCTTAAACTCAAAGAAGAGGAAGAGCGCAAGAGGGGCCTGAGGATGTATACTCGGGATAATATTGATGAATAAAGATAAAACTAACCCTAAATCGTTGAATTAGGGAGAAATCGAGAGATAGTGAAGAAATTTGGCCAAAATCAGCTCTAACAATAATAATACATCTATTCGATGTAAGAGTAGGTGTATTTTTTTATGTGAATCTTTACTTGTAATCTTAATGGCTTTGCGGGGTGAGAGAAATGAGGATATATAATCAAGGATTGACTGGTTTGACCAAGGTTTATGAAAAACAGATCAAGCCGGGTAAAGTTCAAAATAGCAACATAAAAAGCAAAAGGGATGACTTAACGATTTCCACCGAGGGTAAGCTCTGGGGCATGATCACTAATGCCTTGCGGGAACTACCTGATCCTGAGCCAAGTGCGAATTTGGCAGAACTAAAGGAAGCCGTCAGCACAGGAACATATCAGGTGTCAAGCCAAGAGGTGGCGGAAAAAATCTGGCAGGACAGTAGTATTGATTACAAGGCTTAAGCTTATAAGTTCTAAGGTTAAATATTATTTGGCGTAATGTTCTATACGATTAAGGGGTGTTAAAATGGAGGTTACTTTTCAAGAGTTATGTTCAAGTCTTGAAGGTTTACGAAAACTCTATGTAGAGATACTCAGACTGGCCAAAATGAAACGTAAAGAGTTAGTCTTGGGCAATCTGAAGGGTGTGGAGGAAATAACCAAAGAAGAAGAGCAATTAGTCATTGAGGCTGGACGCTTGGAAAATGAACGTTATCAACAATCTAAACAGCTAAGCCAACAGTATGATTTGCCACCGGAAGCCACTTTGTCTGATTTTATCAAGATGGCCTCTGACGAAGACAAGGCAAAACTCCAAGACTTGCAGGAACAGATGACTAAGCTAGCCGCTGAGATTGACGAAGTAAACCAAGAAAATATCCTCTTAATTGAACAATCCCTAAAATTCATAAATTTCTCCATAGATGTACTTACTACTCCGAGTGACGTGGACACTTATGATGTGGAATTAGGGAAGGGTCAAAAGAAAGAGAATATTAGCCGGATTTTAGATAAAAAAATTTGAGGTGAGACCATGCGTTCAACTTTTTTTGGACTTAATATAGGATATTCAGGTTTGGCTGCCCAACAAAGGGCTTTGGATGTTACCAGTCATAACATAGCCAATGCCAATACCCAAGGTTATACTAGGCAGGACGTTATTATGGAACCGGGCATACCCTTGAAGGTATTACAGGGTTATGTCGGCACAGGAGTTGAGATTACCGAATTCAGACGGATTAGGGATCAATTCCTGGATATCCAATTGCGGACAGAGAATAGAACTCTAGGCGAATGGGAAACAAAAACCGACATTTTGGGCAAGTTGGAGGTTATTTTAAATGAACCTTCGGAATCCAGCTTGCGTTCTGTAATGGATAGTTATTGGGAGAAATGGCAACTTGTAGCCAAGAATCCGGAGAGCGTTGCTACCCGGGACTCTATAATGCAAAGCGGAATTACTTTAGCCGATACATTTAATCATATGGCTCGGCAATTTGTTGATCTTCAAGCGGATATTAATAACGGAGTAGCTATCAAGGTAGATGAGATTAATACTCTGGGCAGGCAGATTCGGGATTTGAATGTCCAGATTATCAAGGCAGAGGCCGACGGCTCCAAAGCCAATGACTTACGGGATCGTCGTGATCTCTTAGTTGAACAGCTTTCTAAGATTACAGAAATAAATGTTACCGAAGATGAATTAGGAGCTATCGATGTTTTTATGGGCGGCCGTTATATTGTTGCCCGGGCAATCCATACAGAAATTAGATTTGTGGAGAATGAGCATGATGCCACTAAGTCCGAAATAACATGGGTTGATTCTGTGACAGGAGATTCAATTGGAGTAGTAAATGTCAAGGGCGGCCAATTAAAAGGTTACATAGATATGCGGGATCAGACGGTACCCCGCTTGCAACAGGAAATTAACGAATTGGCTAGGCGCCTGGCTACCGAAGTTAACCTCATACATAGACAGGGTTATGCCACTGACGGCAGCACCGACAGAGATTTCTTTGTAAAAATTGACGAAAATCTGCCATTTAGTGCAGCTAACATCCAAGTAAATCCGGATATTATCCAGGATTCTGGTCTGATAGCAGCAGCAGGTGCTCCGACAGCTTATGATGGAGATGGGGATAATGCACTGCTACTGGCCCAATTGAGGCACAAAACTACTATGACTATGGGTTCTCTGGAGCCAAAAGCTACAGTTAGAGGATCGACACTGAGCGGCACTATTGACATTACTGCAGATACAAACCAACTTAACCTGACCTTAAACGGGATAACTAAGACTATATTCTTAACGGAAGCCACTTATGATGCTGATGATGCCACGTCCTTAGATGCCTTAAGGGCTGATCTTCAAAATCAGATTGATGCCGCTTTTAATGCCGATTTAGGTCCTGGGGCGATTACAGTAACTATAGCTGGAGCTGTTGGAGCATACCAATTGGTTATTACTAACAACACCAGCGATGCCCAAGCCGGAATATACGATATCACTGGTCCGGCGGCTGAAGGGTTAGGTATTGCTGATAATTACAGAGCTACTTTTGATGATTTTTTCCGTTCTTCTGTGGCCAAGTTAGGAGTGTCTGCCATGGAAGCAGAGCGGATGCTAGAAAATCAGAATTTGTTGACAGCTCAACTTATTAATAAGAGAGAGGCTATTTCCGGGGTATCCTTGGATGAGGAAATGGTTAATATGATAAAATTCCAACACGCCTACACAGCAGCAGCCCGGGTCATTACCGCTATGGATGAAATGCTGGATTTGATAGTCAACAGACTAGGCCTGGCAGGTAGATAAAGGAGTGATATCAAATGAGAATGACTAACAACATTCTGATAAATAATGTTAAGCGCAATATCAGTCGCAATATTTATCAACTTAGCAAGCAAGACAATATGTTGGCTACAGGGAAAAGAATTAGTAAACCTTCCGATGATCCTATTGGGATTGTAGACAGTCTGCGTTTGTCCTCTCGTTTGCGTGAAAATGCTCAATTTCAATCTAATGTCTCTGACGCCATCAGTTGGTTAGAAAGTTCTGATAGTGCCTTAGGCAGCGTTAATACAATCTTACAGCGAGTATACGAGCTAGTAGTGCAGACGGTTAATGGTACTTTAGGACCTGACGACCGCCAAAAAACACGACTAGAAATCGAAGAATTACGGGGAGAAATAATTGATATTGCTAACACAACTTATGGTGACCGTTATATCTTCGGAGGTAAGGATACTAAGGTCAAGCCCTATGATGCAGATACTGATGCTTGGAATGTAAATATCTTTACCGGTGATCACATAATGAATTATGAGGTAGGGGCCGGGGTTGTTGTTCCGGTAAATATTCTAGCCCAAGAAGCCTTCGGAGCTGGTACGCCTAATGATCTAATTGCTAATTTGCAACAAATTATTGATGATATAACTGCCAACGATGTCGACGCCTTAGAAAACTCAGGCCTCGTTCAGCTCCAACAGAATATGGAGACTATTTTGGCTAGTCGTGCTCAGATTGGGGCTAGGATCAACCGCTTGGAAATGACAGAGGATCGCCTACAAGAGATGGAGATAAATTTCACGACGCTGAAATCCAAGGTTGAAGATGTTGATGTAGCCAGCGTAATCATGGATTTAAAAAACCAGGAGAATGTCTATCGTACTTCCTTAGCTGTAGGTGCACGAATTATCCAGCCTAACCTAATGGATTTCCTCCGCTAGGGGGCGAGAAAAATGCTTCTGAGAATTCAGCAAAGCTGGGCCCAAATTGGCCTGAATAGCCGTTTGGCTCAAGTTAAGTTAAAAATTAAGGAACCTAGACTGGAAGTAAAAAGCAACCAACTTAAGGTGCAGATTGACCAGGAAGGGGCTCGGGTTGAATGTGATGCTACCCAGTGTCGGGACGAAGTAGGATATAAAACTGTATCTCGTTTGAGGCAAGATAATCGGGACAAAGCCTGGCGGACAAGCATGGACTATATTGCTAATACTGCAGCTAACGGTGATATGCTTGCTAGGATTGAAGAAAACAGTATCGGGGACTGTATGGCCCATATTGCGGCTCAAGCATGGGATGATAAGGAATTTGTTTTCAACAGGGTTCCCCAATCCCCTGTGGATATTACAGTTATTCCTGGCAGGCTCAACATCAGTTGGCAATTGGGTGAGGTTAAGGCGAGACTTGATAAAGGTACTGTAGCTAATAACTCCACTTTACCGGAATTAAAGGTTTATCTCCGACAGAAAGCAGATATCAAAATTGAATATGTCGGCTCAACTGTAGACGCTTATCGTTAATTTATGCTTATAAATAGTTATCAAAGTGAATGGAGGCACAGCTAATGCTGTATAACACCTTGCGTTTTGGGGAAGTTGAGGTTAAGGAAGAGCAAATCATTACTTTCCCCTGGGGTTTACCCGGCTTTATTGAACAGAAAAAATACCTGCCTATTCAATATCAAGAGGATGGCAGTTTGGCTTTTCTCCAGTCATTGGATATGCCGGAACTGGCTTTTATCATAGCAGACCCCTTTAAGTATGTGGTAAATTATGAGGTCAACATTCCAGAGGATGAATTAAATAACCTGCAAATCACTAAAGATGAAGAAGTCTTAGTATATACAATCTTGACGGTACAACCTGGCGGCTCCGAAATTACGGCGAATCTGATGGCCCCAGTAGTGATTAACACTAAAAAAAGAATTGGCAAACAAATTATTCTCCTTAATAGCTCCTATGATTCTCGTTATCCCCTTACATCGGGACAAGCTGCAGCGAAATGAGGTAAAGAAGATGCTAGTATTATCTAGAAAAATCAAGGAAAGCATCATGATTGGCGATGATATAGAAGTCACTATTGAAGATATTAAAGGGGATCAGGTCCGCATCTCCATCAAAGCCCCACGGGAGATCCCAATCTATCGTCAAGAGATTTATCAGCAGATCCAAGAGGCTAACCGTCAGGCCGCAAAAATTCCAGAAGGCTTGAACCTTGGTAATTTGCTGGGGGCAGAAAGGGAGAAAAAAGAAAAATAGTCTTTAATAATTATCAATAATTATTGCGAATTATCCAAGATGGATAAAAAGCGGAGTTTTTGAGAGTATTAAGGCGATATTCCCTGATAAACGGCTAAATATTCTAAAAATAGTCCTAAAAACCGTTGATTTTTATACGATTAACTATATTGTATGAGTGTATTAGGTAAAGGTTTTTGCTTATGGCGATAGCTAAACTTACTTTTCTCTAAACGGCCGGTAGAGAAAATAAGTTTACTATAGATAAAAAGGCACAAGGAAGTGCTAATACAAAAATCAAG
>JAPXME010000082.1:0-8171 GCA_033809185.1 Clostridiaceae bacterium | reverse complement strand
TAACTGCACCATCTCCTCCGCCATTTTATTAACTTTCTCTTTGAGGATAAAGATACAATCAATCTCATCTGCTTGGCCTCTAACAATATCCTCAGCTAAAGCGCGGCAAGTAGGTGCTCCACACGAACCGCAATCTAAGCCAGGGAGAGATTTATTAATAGCGTCAAGCTCTTCTAGCTTTTTCATTGCCAAGACTAGATCGTCATCTAGCTTCAGTACACTCTTGGGTAAAATCTTTTTCTCCCAAAGGAGCTCCTGGTAGTTTATATTATATTCTTTCCTCTCTTCAGGTGTCCAAGGATCCTAAGGCCCTAATTTTGCTCTTAGCCATAAAGGGATTTTCAACCGTCAGAGGTCCACCTACACAACCTCCAGGACAGGCTAAACCTTCAAAAAAATCTATCTCTTTTAGTTTGCCCTTATCTATATCTTCCAAGACACTAGCTACATTATTTAGTCCATCAGCAGCAATAATGTTACCTTTCGTAAAATGAGAAGACTCTCCCCCGGTAATGGCCCATTTAAAGCCGCTCCCGCTGGCTCTGTGTTCAATTGAGCTTTCTTTTTTATTACAGATACTCTTGATGCTCTTCAACAAAGGACCATAAATATCCGCAATGGATAAAACACCGTCCACAAAGGATTTTTCCCGAGCCAATGAATTATTTACACTAGTAAATTTGGCAGCACAAGGAGAGATGAAAAAAACCCCTAGCCCCTCGGCCGGATAACCTTCCTTAATTAATTCTTCTTTGGCCAAGCGAGCTGCTAACTCCATCGGCGAATCTATAGGAAGAATATTCTCAATTAGTTCAGGATATCGGATTGTTATCAATCTGACCACGGCGGGACAAGCTGAAGATATTAACGGTCTCGGCCTAGAATTATCTAAGATAAATTGCTCCGTTGCTTCAGTGACTAATTCTGCGGCTCTAGCTACTTCCCAGACTCGGAAAAATCCCATGTGCAATAAACCTTCCAACACTTGATCCACACTAATAGAATTAGGGAACTGACCAAACAAAGCAGGTGCAGGCAAAGCCACAGGGTATTCATATTTCTTGATAATCTTCAAAGGATCTGTGATTGCTAATTTAGCGTGTTGTGGACAAACGCGGATACACTCACCACAATCTATACAGCGTTCATCCATGATCTTCGCCCGGCCTTCATGAACCCTAATAGCTTCTGTAGGACATCTTTTTATACAATTAGTACAACCAACACATTTTTCCTTGTCGAGTGTAACTGAATGAAAGTATGAGCCCATTAAGTTCTCACTCCTTCCTGCCGTTGATGACCATCCTTACCCTAGTTCCCTGCATAGGATCCGATTCTATTTTAAAGTCATCGGAGCAGTTACGCATATTGGGCAAACCCATACCGGCACCAAATCCCATAGACCGTATGCGATCAGGAGCAGTTGAATAGCCCTCTTTCATGGCTAAGGTCAGATCCGGTATTCCTGGCCCTTTATCTTGCGCTGTAACGATAACCCGTTCAGGAAGTATTTCAAAATCTAAGCAACCACCCAGGGAATGAATCACAATATTCATTTCTGCTTCATAGGCAGCCACAGTAATCTTACGAATAATCTCTCCGGGAAAACCAAGCTGTAGTAAAACCCTTTTTACTTTGGAGCTTGCCTCCCCTGCCCGCTGAAAGTCGTCTTTTTCCACCTGGAAAGATAATTGTATCGGTTTAACATTTTCCTGACCCAATAAATATCACACCCAATATTGACCTAATAATTAATAAATTTTCAATATTTATTATACCTCGAAGTATAAAATAGAAGTATACAATAATGCCACGCTTTGAAACGTGGCTTTTTGTGTAAAGTTTCCAACTAATTAGCCGCAGATTCTATCTGGTCAAATTCACCTAAACTGAATATTTTGGTAATATCTAGCAGAATTAGCAGCCTATCAGTAAGCTTACCAACTCCGCTGACACCTGGATTAATCTTAGCCATAATATCCGGCGTTACCTCGATCATGTTGTCGTTTAAGACAATAACTTCAATTACTTCGTCCACAGCAAGACCTAAAATCTGTTCACCATTATTAGCAACAATTATTCTGACATTATCATCCCTATTGATTGGAACACCATAAAACCGCATTTTCAGATCAATTATGGGAATTATCTTTCCCCGTAAATTAATAATGCCAGTAATAAGCTCCTCCCCTTGAGGGTATTTGGTCGGTTCTTGCCAAACCAATATTTCATTGACCTGCTCTATATTTAACCCATATTCTTCATCTTGCAGCCTGAAAACTACAAATTTCTGTTCAGCCATGAACTCTTCCTCCTCGCTGCTTCCTTCCGACTATATTAATTATTAACCTTAACATTACGGATCATATAGCCCACTCCACTACATGTCACGATATATTCAGGATTACCGGGGTCGGTTTCAATTTTCTGTCTTAGACGCCCTACACTAACCCTCAAATAATGAGTACAATCCCAGTATTCTTCTCCCCAGATAGCATCGAGGATCTCTTCATGGGGTACAACCCGATCCACATTGTTAGCCAAGTAAGTGAGTAGCTTGAATTCGGTAGGTGTTAGATGAGTTGCTTTTCCATTAACCACAACTTGTCTCTGTGCCAGATCAATCTGCAGATTGCCTAATTTAATTTTATCCGTCTGGGTCTGGGTAGTATTACTTTTAGCTCGTCTCAACACTGCATTAACCCTAGCCAAAAGCTCTTCTACAGCAAAAGGTTTGGTGACATAATCATCTGCTCCTGCATTTAACCCTTCCACAGCATCTTGAATATCATCTTTGGCTGTAATCATGATAATGGATACATCTGATACATTTCTGATCCGACGGCAGACTTCTAGTCCATCAATCTCAGGCAACATAATGTCCAGAATTACTACATCAGGATTTGACGATTCAAATACCTCCAGAGCCTCTGTCCCTGTTGTAGCCGAGAAAACTTCAAAGCCGCTGGCTATGAGATTTGCTCTGATAAATCTCAAAATATTAGTTTCATCGTCTACTACTAAAGCTACAGGTTTACTCATTATTACCTTCCTCCTTATACTCCTCGCACGGTATTGTAACATAAAATCTACTACCTTGTCCTCTTTCACTTTCAACCCAGATAGAACCGCCGTGAGCATCTATAATTCCTTTAGCGATGGATAGACCTACCCCGCTACCGATAACATTTTTAGACATATTGTTCTTGACGCGATAGAAATGTGAGAATATTTCTTCCTGATATTGAGGATCAATTCCTATTCCTTTATCTTCTACAGATAACCTCAGCATCCTTTGTTTTTTCTGGTGTTTTACTGTTATAATGATTTCTGTCTCTTCCGAAGAGTACTTGATACCATTTTCGATTAAGTTACTTAAGACTTGGTCTATGCGGCCCTCATCTATTAAAGCTGCTGGTAAGTCCGAATCCCCTTCTACAATAAAGTTCACCTCAGGGTAACGAATCCTAAAGCGCTTAATAACTCTGTTAATAAGCTTCATAATATCCACGTCATGAATATCCAGGTTAAGTGCTCCGGCTTCGATTTTAGACATATCCATAATATTATCGATTAATTCTCTTAATCTCTGGCTTTCGTCCAAAATAGCCGTGAGGAATTCATTGGTATCCTCTGCTGACCATTCTACATCTTTACGCAACAAGGAATCTGCACAGCCACGGATTGTGGTAAGAGGAGTTCGTAATTCATGGGATACCGTAGCGAGAATAGTATTCTTGAGTATTTCCACTTCTTTATCCCTAGTGATATCCCTGACCAAACAACCGAAACCAATAAAACCTCCAGTAGCAATAACCGGGAAGTAATAGGTCTGATAGTACTTGGTTTTTTCTTGGCTTGTTAAGGCAATAGTCTTCGTTTCATAGCGCAAATCCTTAATAAAGTTCTCCCATAAATCAATCAATACTTGAGTATCACCATTCTCGCCATTGTTCATCTCTTTAAGTTTTTGTACTGTTAATCCCTGCCATTCAAGGTCTTGGAAGTGGAAAATCTCTAGAAAGACCTCATTGGCATAAGTTATAGCTCCTTTATTATTATAAAGGATCAGACCTTCATGTATACTGGACATTACAGCCTGCAGGGTGCTGTTTTCCTCGTTGATATATTTATTCAAGGAAAGGTTGGTGACTACTACACCTAGTTGTTTGCACATCCCATGCAGAATGAGTAATTCTTCATCTTTCCAAGGAGTCATTCTGGCAAGCGTCATTGCTCCTAAATTCTCCAACAAATTAGGAATAGGAATTGTAGTCATATGCAGTACCTGATCAGTATTAGGCAGTATAATAGTTCTTTGTCTGGGGGATATGCTTAATAACTCTTTCTGACAAGAGTAATAAATCTCGCGACGGAGAAAAGCTTCTGTGGGTTCATCCACCTTAAGATCGCCATTAATAGTATAACTAAGCTTGCCTAAGCTTTCTCTCTCCAAGATAAAGCCTCCTGCCACAGCTCCAAAAAGTCTCATTGCCTTTTTCAAAGCTGTAACCAACATGACAGTTACGCTGTTATCGCTTCCAGTTACTAATGAGGCTACAGCATATAAGGCTGCTAACCCTTTATTTTTCATCATTAACTGAGCGGTGCGCTCTTTAACCCTCAATTCCAATTCAGCACTGTAATCCTTGGCTATTCTATTAGATTCCTCCAGATTAGCAGCCATATTATTAAATCTCTCACCAATGTGCTTAATCTCCGCAGGATACTCCTCAGGTAAAGCTATTCTATAGGACAGATTGCCCGCAGCCAACTCCTGGCTGGCCTTACTTACTGTAATAAGAGGTTTGGTGATCTTGGCTACTAATATTCGGCGGATAAATATAATAACTACAATCCCCAAGGTGATGAACAATATGGAAATCAAAATTGCACTTGATAAGGGGGATAGCACTTCCATATACGGAGCAGCTACCCATAAACTCCATCCTTGATCGCCAATAGTAGTATACCCAGCAATTTCTTGTTGGGAATTTTGCGTTGAATAGTATTTCAAGGTGCCACTAAGAGATTTCGGTAGTTCTTTTTTCAAAACTGCAATGGCAGTTTCATTCTCCTCTTGTGCACCAGTAGAGGCAATAACCTTATAGTTCCTATCTACCAGAACTGTATATCCTGTAGAATAGACCTTATGCTCGGCCAATATTTCCGCCAATTTTTGCGTATTAATTCTTCCTATGAGATAACCATTTAACTCTGGATCACTATGCAGTACTTGTACAACGAGAAAAGCAGCTTCGCTACCATCCTCCATTGGAACCAATGCACTGAGAAAAGAATTCCCATATTGAGAATAGTGTAAATTGGTCAGGACCTTTTCCAGCAGGTCGTACATAGCTTCTTCCTGTTCAACAGTAACAGAACCTATTTCTGCACTAATTATATCTTCATTATTAAATAGATACAATTCTTCGATATTTGGATACTGAAATTTCAGAGCTCGTAGCATCTGTAAGAGTTGTCTTGAAGGCAGTTCTAGATACCTTATTTGCTGCGACAATGTCTCTAAGGCTATGTGGTGGACATCAAGATAATTCCAAATCTCATCTGAAATTACGTCGGCCTGTTGCAAATGTCGATCACGAATCTGCTGTCCTTGGGAGATATAATTATTAGCCAGAAAAGACCCTAGAATAATCAAAGGTATCAGGGCCAAAAGAGCAATAATATCACCATAATGGGCTATTTTGAAGGATTTTTTCACTTTCAAAGAAAAAGCCTCCTTGAAATCCGTCTGTAATTTGTTGCAGGATTCAGGTTTCTGCCGTGCGTACTATTTCTAAAGCAACAGGACTACCTATTAAGTTAAGAGTCTCAATGGCTTTTTGGCGGATATGGGGTAATTGCTCTTGGAGCAACCCGGCTAAAGCATGAACCGCCGGCTCCCCTATCATCAGAAAGGCATCCCAGATATTTTGTGATTCGTTCCCCTGCCGAATAAGCCTTAGGAGACAAGGAATAGCCTGGGGACTTTCTAAAATACCAATGCCCAGAAGAGACGCATCCCGCAAAACTTGAGACGATGAAGCAAGCCCCGCTAGAAAATAAGGCTCAGCATCAGTTTGGTATATTTCGCAGATTTTTACTATCAAATTATCTATCTCTTCCTCAGAAACCTTGGCCAGTAACATAAAAATTCTTGTTAAATCCCGCTCCTGACCATTTTCGATCAGTTCTTCGATTTCAGATAACGGCAACTGACCTTCATCATCGTATCCCTGTTCCCAACGTTTCAGCCATAAATCATAAACCTTGTTTTGTTTGGGCTTATCTTTTAATTGGGCGAAAAGCGTATCGTAATAACTTTCATATCCCTGATGAGGACGGTAATGCTCAGTAAAAAGCTGCCTACTTAGAGTATAAAATCGCTTTCCCAAATCAAGCCTGTAGAGATTACGATTCTGCAAAACTACAATAGGTATAGCCTCCTGGGCTAACGGTGATACCCACTTAGTTCCCATATATTCAGGCAATTCCTTGAGAGAATTCTCGAAAATTTTAATAGCGGGATCTTTAGTTTTCTTACCTGTTAGACTCGTCCCACTTAAATATATCATAAAAAAATCCTTGGGCTGATTATTTTCGTCTAAACCAAGGCGTCTGCTGACCCAAATGATTAAGCTCTCCTCAGTAATTTTTTTACTGCGGCTAGATTGCAAACGAGCCAAACCATTTAAGATATGCAGAAAGATAACCTCTTCAGCATCATCTGGATTCCCTTGCCTAGCCACTATAGCTGAATAATCCAAGTGTAATCCCCAAGCATTACAAAGTAGCATCTCCTTAGTAATACACTCATCACTGTAAGATATCTGGCTAAAACTAGGTAATAATAAGGGTTTTAAACCAGTAAGGTAACGAAATAAATCATAGGAAAATACCATGGGTAAGTTGATAGTTTTAAACCCATAGCACACATAATACTCATCGAGAGCGCAAAAATAATAGACATTGACCCTTTTCTCGTCAACCATGAAACGTATACATTGAACATCCAGTTGATTATTTAAGTCAAAGAAAAACTTGCTAAAATGCTCCTTTTCATAATATAGATTGACGACTAATTTTTGCGGGTCATTTCCAGCTTCAAGAGTAAACTCTTCAATTTTTTCCGGGAATTCTTCAAAATCCTCCTCTAGGGGCAGAAGTAGACAGAGATCCACTTCTCCATAGGAATTAAGAGTATGACAAGCCTTTCTACCTTCTTCAAAAGCACGAATGATTCGTTGGTGTCTGATGGGATGCAAGAAAGGATCATCTGCACTTGGAGGCACACTGAGAGTAAATATTTTTTGATGATTATCGCTGGTGCTCATTAAGCTTTCTACCTTTCTATTTAAAATGCAAATTTCTATATTAATAATTTTTTAAAAAATATTATGATTTCTACATATTTCTACAAAATATTCTACAAAGGCAAGCTAAATCCTGCAATATCATTGTTATTGCGACAATGCCAGTTTCTAGACTCCTTAGTATTGTCTGACTTTGGCTATTTGATTAGTAAACGAAATATTTTAAGGAATACAGCTGTTAAACCAGCCGCCATTAAAGGCCCTACCGGAATACCTTTGAATAAGACAATGCCCAAAATTGAACCGATCACCAGCCCAACCATAATTTCTGGCTGATATTGTAACATTCTCAAACCATCGCCGTTCATGTAAGTGGCTAGACAACCTCCCAGAATGGCCAATAAGCCCGGCCAAGAAAAGATATTAAGCCTAATCTCCTTGAATGAGATCTCGCCATTAGCAAAGGGAACCAAGACAGAAAGCATTAGAAATAACAAACCTAATTCTAAGCCCCGTCGTTCAATCAAAGGAAAATAATGAGTTAGATTAACTAACTTTAATACTAACAGCAAACAGGAAGAAGTAGCAATCAAAGGTGCTTTACCTATTATACCAACCACAATCAAGACCAACAAAATTACTTCTCCACCCAATTCAATTTACCTCCATAATTTTATTGGATCTAACCAATACAATCTATGTACAGCTTGAGAAAAGAAGTAGTAATTTTTTTGGTTGAGGCATATCTTCTTAGGGCATAGGAGGTGTGTATATGCCAATGGCAATTATCATGGGCCTACTCCGGGCTTTATCAGGCCTCATTGAGCTATCCGCCGCTCTGTTGATGGTCTATCT
>JAPXME010000081.1:0-8357 GCA_033809185.1 Clostridiaceae bacterium | reverse complement strand
CCCTACAACAATGTGCGGGTCGGTTGCACCATTAGCTCCCTGCGTTCCAGGTGCCCAAATAAAGAACGCATTTCATCGCTTCCCTTAAGCGCTTATTAAAATTAAGCCTGAGAAAATTATAAAATATCTCTGAGTTATTTTTTGTCATTTTATGCTAGTTATTTCTAAAAAGTTTTCGACGGGTATTACCATTTTGTCCATAATTGCCTATAATTAAGCAGCCAATCAAAAAAATATCAATCCTGCGAGATAAAAAAATAAGTGGGCTGTTATCCCACTTATTCTAATAACTTATTGCTCTACCTGGCTTTAAGACCTAGTTATTTTATTTTGTCACATTCCAATAAAATTTCACGATTAATCTTCTTGTTAGACATTAATTTTCTAGCTTATTTTTTAATCCTTTTGCATTTCCTCTAAACGCTCTCTGGCCCTTGCTATGGCCTCCCTCACACGCTGGGGAGCAGTTCCTCCATAGGTAAGTCTTCTGGCCACAACATTTTCCAGTTTGAGAGCTTCAAAGACATCTTCGTTAATCCTAATTTGGGCAGCTTCCATAATGATCTGGCAGGCCTCTTGTATCTGCTCCATCGTCAACTGCTCTAAAGGGATTTGTTTTTTAAGACAGAAAGCAACCAGACTGCCTACTACATGATGAGCATCACGAAAGCTCATTCCTTTACTAACCAGATAATCAGCCAAATCAGTAGCATTAGAATATCCTTTGCCTGCCGCTTGCAGCATGTTCTCCTTTTTAAACTTAGTGGTATCTAGCATGGCGGTGAAGATCAGCAAACATTTCTGTACTGTATCGACTGCATCAAAAAGGGCTTCTTTATCCTCTTGCATATCCTTGTTATAGGCTAAGGGTATCCCTTTCATCATAGTCAAAAGACCTAACATATGGCCATAGACTCGCCCTGTCTTACCCCTGACCAGTTCTGCGACATCAGGGTTTTTCTTTTGGGGCATAATGGAGGAACCTGTACTGTAGGCATCGTCTAAATCAATAAAGGCCCATTCCTGACTGGCCCAAAGGATTATTTCTTCGCAAAAGCGGGAGAGATGTAACATTATTAGGGAGGAGGCAAATACAAATTCAATAATATAATCCCGGTCAGATACACTATCCATGCTGTTTTCCGTTGGACCAGCAAAACCCAATTCTACGGCAGTCATATGCCTGTCCAAAGGATAAGTAGTGCCAGCCAAAGCCCCTGCCCCCAAGGGCGAATAATTTGCTCTATTATAGCAGTCCCTTAACCGCGTCCAATCACGGCTGAACATCTCAAAATAAGCCAACAGGTGATGACCTAAAGTAACGGGCTGAGCAATCTGCAGATGAGTATAACCCGGCATTATTGTCTCATTATGTTCTGTGGATAGTCTTAGGATTACTTCCAGCAATTCAACTAAGAGTTGTTGGGTCTGTTTAATTTCATCTTTGACAAACATTTTTGTATCCACAGCCACTTGATCATTACGGCTCCGCCCGGTATGTAACTTCTTGGCGGTGGGGCCAATTCTCTCCGTCAGCAGTGTCTCCACATTCATATGGATATCCTCGGCTTCCTTAGAAAACTCAATTTTTCCCGCCTCAATATCTTGTATTAGGGATTCTAATCCTCTAATAATTTTTTGGGCTTCCTCAGCACTGATAATTCCTTGGTTTCCCAGCATTCGTGCATGGGCAATACTGCCTTGAATATCATAACGGTACAAGCGTTGATCAAAACTGATGGAAGAATGAAAGTCTTCCATCAGTTCACTACTTTCTTTACTAAAACGCCCACCCCAGAGTTTCATAACTTACACCTCATTTTTCTTAAGACTACAGCCTTATTCTAAACCGGTCCTTTCCTTCATCAAAGCTCTAACCTTTAATGGTAAGCCAAATAGATTGATAAAGCCTTCCGCATCTTGCTGATTATAAACCTCATCTTCTCCAAAGGTAACAAATTCTTCATTATACAAGGAGTATGGAGCGGTTGTTCCAGCAGGAATAATATTACCTTTGTAGAGTTTCAATCTGACTTTACCTGTTACCGTTTCCTGAGTTACATCCACAAAAGCATCTAAGGCTTGCCGCAATGGATGGAACCAAACCCCATCGTACACCAATTCAGCATAGCGCTGGGCAATTAAGTCTTTGTAATGGAGGGTCATCCGATCTAGGGTTAACAGCTCTAACTCCCGATGAGCCTTATAGAGGATTGTGCCGCCAGGAGTTTCATAGACACCTCTGGATTTCATGCCTACCAGACGATTTTCTACCATATCAACTACGCCAACACCATGAAGGCCACCGATTTTATTTAAACTTTCGATTATCTGTACCGGTCCTAAAGATTGACCGTTAACGGCCACTGGTAGGCCCTTCTCAAAGTCTATCTCCACATAGGCTGCCTCATCTGGGGCTTTTTCCGGTGTATTAGTCAATAAAAGCAAGTCGTCCTGAGGCTCATTAGCCGGATTTTCCAAGTCCGCCCCTTCATGACTTAAATGCCATAGATTACGGTCCATACTGTATGGTCTTTCTTTCGTTACCGGTACAGGAATATTTCTAGCCTGAGCATAGTCAATAGCCTGCTCCCGAGATCTGATGTCCCAAATACGCCAAGGAGCCACAATCTTCAGATCAGGAGCCAAGGCCTTAATAGTCAGCTCAAAGCGTACCTGGTCATTACCCTTACCAGTTGCTCCATGAGCTATAGCTTCGGCTCCTTCCTTTCTGGCGATCTCCACTAATTTTTTAGCAATCAAGGGACGAGCAAAGGAGGTACCAAGGAGGTATTTTCCTTCATATATAGCTCCGGCTTTTAAGGTTGGATAGATATAATCTGTCACAAATTCTTCTTTTAGATCCTCTATATAGAGCTTGCTGGCTCCAGACTTAATGGCCTTTTCATTAAGGGGCTCTAGTTCCTCTCCTTGCCCTACATCGGCTGCCATAGCGATAACTTCATAGCCGTAATTCTCCTTCAACCAAGGGATAATTATGGAGGTATCCAGTCCTCCGGAATAAGCTAAAACAATCTTCTTCAATTTATTTTCCTCCTTTGAATAACCTGGCCTAAGCTCGGGTTTAAACTTAACGAATTACCTTAAGATCAAAAAAATTCCTAAACTCAGTAATAGGGTATCTAAGTACCTTAAATTAAAGCCGCCAGTATTGCCTTATGGGCATGTAGTCTATTCTCAGCTTCATCAAATACTACCGACTGAGGACCCTCCATTACCTCGGCAGTAATCTCCTCACCCCTGTGAGCAGGCAAACAATGCATAACGATAGCATCCTTATCAGCCTGTGATAATAGTTCTGTGTTAATCTGGTATTGGGCTAAGGCTTTTCTACGCAGAACAGCTTCTTCCTCCTGCCCCATACTGGCCCAGACATCAGTATATACTATCTGAGCACCAGATACAGCTTCTTGGGGGCTTTCTACAATTTTAATTTTTTCTGCTTCCTGGGTCAAGCTTTTGGCCTGCTCAACCATCTGAGGATTAGGTTTATAGCCCTCAGGGGAAGCAATAACTACTTCTAGACCCATAATGGCTCCTCCGATCATCAGACTGTGGGCCATATTATTGCCGTCTCCTATGTAAGCCAGCTTCAAGCCTTCCAACTGCCCCTTATACTCCCAGATTGTCAGCAGGTCAGCCAATACCTGCGTAGGATGATAATCGTCAGTTAAGCCATTAATTACAGGGACATCAGAGTATTTGGCCAGATCCAGGACTTCCTGATGGCCAAAGGTGCGGATCAAAAGCCCATCACAGTAACGGGCTAGCACTCTGGCTGTATCTTCAATAGGTTCACCTCGACCAATCTGCAAATCATTCTTGCTTAAGAACATAGCTAAACCACCCAAATGATACATAGCCGCTTCAAAAGATACTCTGGTTCTGGTAGAAGCCTTTTGAAAAATCATCCCCAGGGTCTTACCCTCTAATAATCGATGGGCTATTCCCTTCTTTTGTTTATCCTTCAAATCCTTAGCCAGTTCTAGGAGATACCAGATCTCTTCCCGACTGAAATCGGCTAAGGTCAGAAAATCCCGGCCTTTTAGATTCATCTAAAACCCTCCTCGTTTATCCCTTAATATCCTTTGAATACTACTGCTTTCCTAACTTCTCCAAACTGATCGACCAATGATATATAAAAAGCATTTACGAACTTATTACTAGACTGTTCTTATCGGCTGGTCATTTGAGCTATCGCCTCAAATATAACTGAAAGACCAAAGTCTAAGTCGTCATAACTGATATTTAAGGGCGGCACTAAACGAACTACCTTACTCTGGACACAGTTAACAATTACGCCTTTTTCCAAGCAATAATCTTGAATTTTCTTAGCCTCAATAGCTAATTCAATACCTATCATTAAACCTAAGCCCCGTAGCTCAATTATCTGGGGCCGCTCTTCTTTAAGCTTCTGAACCTCAGTCTTAATATACTCGCCTTTTTCCCAGGCTTCTTGGGGTAGCTTCTCTTCGATTAATGTATTTACTGCAGCTAAACCGGCTGCCGCCGCTAAGGGGTTACCCCCAAAAGTAGTGGCGTGTTGTCCCGGTTTAAAGGTTTCTGCCGCTTCCCCTTTAGCTACAATAGCACCGATGGGAAAACCGCCTCCTAAGCCTTTAGCTAAAGTAAAGATATCCGGTTCAATACCGTAATGCTGATAAGCGAACAGTTTACCAGTACGACCTAGACCTGTCTGAACCTCATCAAAAATCAAGAGTAGCTCCTTCTCCCGGCACAGCTTTTCTACACCTGACAAATACTCTTCACTAGCCGGATAGACTCCTCCTTCACCCTGTACCGGTTCTAACATAATAGCGCAGGTTTTAGATGTTATAGCTTGCTCCAGCTCCTGCAGGTCATTAAAGGGTACGTATTTGAAGCCTGGAGTAAGAGGCTCAAAGCCTTCCTGGTATTGTTCCTGTCCTGTAGCTGTTAAGGCTGTCAAGGTCCGGCCATGAAAGGACTTTTTCGCTGTAATAATCTCATAACGACCAGGACCGAATTTATTAAAGGACCATCTGCGGGCTAATTTAATAGCACCTTCATTAGCTTCGGCTCCGCTGTTACAGAAAAAAACTTTTGTACCACAGGAGTTCTCCACCAGTAATTTGGCAAGAAGGATCTGATTCTCATTCCAATATAGATTAGAGCAATGCATTAAGTACTCTGCCTGTTTTTGTATGGCGGCCACTACTTTAGGATGACAGTGGCCCAGATTATTCACAGCTATGCCGCTAACTAAATCCAGATATTTGTTACCATCAGCATCCCAGACATAACTGCCTTGTCCTCTAGCCATAACTAAGGGAAGTCGTCCGTAGGTATTCATAACGTATTCCTGCCCTAATTTAACAATTGCTTCATTTCCCATTGATATTCTCCTCTACATAAGAGTTATTCTTTGACAATCATTGTGCCGATGCCCTTTTGGGTAAAGATCTCCAACAACATGGAATGAGGCTTGCGCCCATCAACAATATGAACATTTTCAACGCCTTGGCTCAAGGCGTGAAGACAACTTTCAACTTTGGGAATCATGCCGCCTTTTATTATGCCATCATCAATAAGCTGAGGAATTTCTGTAGCTGTAAGACGGGAGGCTAAATTCTCCTCACCATCTCCTAGAAAAATTCCTTCCACATCTGTCAATATAACCAGCTTGTGTGCATTGAGAGCACCGCCAAGAGCTCCGGCTACACTATCGGCATTAATGTTGAGGGTTTCCCCTTCTTCATTGACACCAATTGGAGCTACTATAGGAATATAACCGTCTTCCGCCAAAGACTGTACTAGTCCTGGATTAATTCGAGTTACCTCCCCTACCAGTCCTAACTCTGAACTTTTACGATTAGCCATAATCAAGCCACCGTCTATACCACAAAGTCCTACGGCCTTGCCACCAAAATGATTGATCTGCCGGACAATCCCTTTGTTAACCTTACCGGCTAAGACCATCTCTACTATCTCCATGGTATCTTGATCAGTGACCCGTAAACCGTTGACAAATTCAGCTTCATGGTTAACCTTGTTTAACCAGTGATTAATGACTGGCCCGCCTCCGTGGACTATGACCGGATTCATCCCAACCAGCTTCATTAGGATTACATCCTTCAGAACCAATTCCTCCAGCTCAGGGCTGATCATGGCGTGACCGCCATACTTGATTACTATTGTTTTGCCGGCAAAAGCCTGTATATACGGGAGTGCCTCAGTCAAGACATTGGCTTTTTCTAATGCAGTCAGCACTTCATCTGCCCCCTTTAATTCTAATAATTATGTACTATTCTAAGTCCGATATTCTCCGTTTATCTTCACATAATCATAAGTCAGGTCACAACCCCAAGCTGTAGCTTGGGAGGAACCTTGTTTCATGTCTACCGTAATAATTACTGTATCTTCTTGTAATATCCGTGCAGCCATTTCTTCATCAAAGGCTAACCCTCCACCGTTTTGAGCTACTAATAAATCTCCTAGATATACATCCACGAGCATTGGTTGGAAACTAGCCCCTGAATATCCTAAGGCGCATACTATCCTGCCCCAATTAGCATCCTCACCAAAGAGAGCTGCCTTCACCAGATTAGAACCGGCAATAGCCTTTGCTCCTAATCTGGCATCCTCCGGGTTAGGTGCGTTTATGACCCGGACTTCCATTAATTTAGTGGCACCTTCCCCGTCCCTGGCTATCATTTTGGCTAGTTCAGTACAGACATAAGTTAAGGCCCTAGTAAATATTTGATACTCTTGTGAATTTTCGTCCATGATAAGTTGGTTCTCAGCTAATCCGTTAGCCAAGACAAACAAGGAATCATTTGTACTACAATCTCCATCTACTGTAACCATATTAAATGACTTGCCCACAGCTTCCTGTAAGGACTTCTTCAGACATCTGCCGGAAATAGCCGCATCTGTAGTAATAAAGCCGAGCATCGTGGCCATATTAGGATGAATCATTCCAGAACCCTTGGCCATTCCGCCTAGAGTGATTTCCTTCTCGCCAAGATAAAACTTAATGGCTATTTCTTTGGAGACAGTATCAGTTGTCATTATGGCTTGGGCTGCCAGCCCACCGTTAGCGGCGGATAAGTCGTTACCGGCCTCATGGATACCGGCAATTACCCTCTCCATTGGTAAATTAACTCCGATAACACCAGTAGAAGCCACTAGTATCTCTGTCTCCTCACAGGCGAATACCTTAGCTGCCTCTTGAGCCATCTGCTGAGCATCAAGGAGGCCTTGCTGCCCAGTACAAGCATTAGCACAACCACTATTAACTACAATGCCTCTTATAGTGCCCTCAGTATCGTTAACGGACAAATTCTGCTGGGAGATTATCACTGGAGCAGCACGAAAGACATTTTGAGTGAATACCCCTGCCCCTACGGCGGGCACTGTGGAATATAGCAAGGTAAGGTCATAACCGTCAGCCTTTTTTATTGCGGCTTGAGCAACCCCAGCCACAAAACCTGTTGCCGATGTAACTCCCCCCCCGGAAACTAATTCATAGTTCATCTTTGCTTCCCCTTTCTGCTATTATTAGACAGCTATATCACGGATAAATAGCTGTTCCTAATAATCCTAGAGTCTCTTCTAAGCCCAGCATGATGTTCATATTCTGTACGGCTTGCCCTGCAGCACCTTTGACTAAATTGTCTATCGCTGAAAACAACGTAAGTCTCCCGGTTCTCTCATCCCATGAGTAACCGAGATCACAATAGTTAGTACCTGCAACCCACTTGGTATGAGGTAACTCACCGGCAGGCAAGAGGCGGATAAATGGTTCCGTCCCGTAATAGGCTTGATAAATCTCTGCAATATCTTTCGGTTCAATACCCTCTAAAGGAACAGTATAGATTGTACTAAGCATTCCCCGAGTAATCGGAATGAGATGGGGAGTAAAACTTACCTGGACCTTTTGGTCTGCTTTCAAGGATAACTCTTGCTCAATCTCCGGTATATGGCGATGCTTAGGTACCCCATAGGCTTTTAAATTTTCATTAGTTTCACAATAATGGGTATTCAGGGATGTGCCACGGCCCGCCCCACTAACACCGGATTTGCTATCTATGATCATTAAAGATGGATCAATTACCTTTTCCTCCAAAAGCGGAGCCAAAGCCAAAATAATCGTAGTAGGATAACAGCCTGGGTTGGCCACCAACATGCTATGAGCAATCTTTTTACGATTTATCTCCGATAAACCGTAAACAGCCGCTGTTAATTGCTCCTTATCTGCCCCCTCAATTTGATACCACTCTTTATATACTTCTGGATCTTTGAGACGAAAATCTGCTCCTAAGTCGATTACCCGTTTTCCCTGCTTTAGGGCTGTC
>JAPXME010000080.1:0-8451 GCA_033809185.1 Clostridiaceae bacterium | reverse complement strand
CTGTTGCACTCCGTAAGGAGTGCATGGATTGAAATATCCCTGGTCATTGGCGATCCACGTTTTACACCAGTTGCACTCCGTAAGGAGTGCATGGATTGAAATTTTGATTTTACCGACTTCGCCGACGGTGCCGACGCGTTGCACTCCGTAAGGAGTGCATGGATTGAAATTCCAAAACCGGTGCAGACATACCAAAACCTTAGCGTTGTGCTCCGTAAGAAATCCATGGTCTATTCCCAGCATACGCAGGGTTAATTTCAATTGGATGCAGTAGAAGTATTCCTACATCCTAATAACAAAAAAATTATCATCAATAAGGTGATATCATCCCTAATAGAATAAAAATATATACATAAAAATGTCCAGGGATAAGTATAGTACAGGTAAAGAAATGTATAAATATTCAGTCGTAATTGTAATTTTGCCGTTAAATTGATATAATCAGACAGCTATTATATTTTAGGAAGGGATGGAAAAGTTAATGGGAAATGTTCAAATCTTAATTGCCATGGTCTTATATATTGCTGTGGTTATTGGCATTGGCCTTTATTATGCCAAACGTGCTAACGCAAGCAGTGAAAACTACCTAATTGGTGGAAGGTCGTTGAACCCGTGGGTTACAGCTATGGGTGCAGAAGCTTCTGACATGAGTGGCTGGTTATTGATGGGCCTGCCTGGTGTGGCCTATTTTACAGGTTTAAGTGACGCCTTCTGGACAGCAGTCGGATTACTGATTGGTACATATCTCAATTGGTTATTCGTAGCCAAGAGATTACGCAATTATACTGTAGTTGCCGGTGATGCCATAACTATTCCTGACTTTTTAAGTAATAGATTCAAAGAAAAAAAGAAGATTATTATGACTATTGCCGCTTTATTTATCTTAATCTTCTTTACGCCCTACGCTTCAAGCTGTTTTGCCGCGATGGGTAAGCTTTTTAGTACCTTGTTTGATGCCCCTTATCTGACAATGATGATTATTGGTGCAATTTTTGTTGTGGCTTATACTTTTGTAGGCGGTTTCCTGGCTGAAAGTGCTTCGGACTTTATGCAAGGAATCATTATGATTTTTGCTCTGGTAGTAGTACTTGTCACCGGTGTTGTAAAAGTTGGTGGGTTTGAAAATCTAATCAGTAATTTCAAAGAGATTCCCGGCTTTTTTGAATTATTCGGTATTGCCCAGCCGACTTTGGTTGATGGTGTTCAACAGGTGGCAGACGGTGTAGCCCTTTTTGGTCCCGCTGGGGCTTACGGGCTTATAACAATAATTTCCACACTTGCTTGGGGTTTGGGCTACTTTGGAATGCCTCAAGTATTATTAAAATTCATGGCTATCAGGGACCCTAAGGAATTAACCTTATCCAGAAGAGTTGCGACGATCTGGTGTGCCATTTCCTTATTTGCGGCTGTTGCTATTGGGCTTATTGGCCGGGTTCTTTTTCCCACAGAGCTGCTGACCAATACTGCTTCTGAAAAAATCTTCATCATCATGGCGACCAGCTCTTTTGTATCTTTCGTTGCTGGTATTGTCTTGGCTGGTATTGTGGCGGCTACAATAAGTTCAGCCGATTCCTATTTGCTTATCGCTGCTTCAGCCTTTTCTAAGAATATTTATCAAGGGCTATTTAAAAAAGATGCCTCCGATAAAGCCGTTCTCTACACAACTAGAATAGTATTGCTGGTGATTGCGGCTATCGCGATGATTATCGCCTTTGATGAAAATAGTGTAATATTCAAGATTGTTTCTTTTGCTTGGGCTGGCTTTGGAGCTACATTTGGTCCGTTGATTCTCTTCTCTTTGTTCTGGAAGAGAACCAATCAGGCTGGAGCTATTGCCGGAATGGTTGCCGGTGGAAGTATGGTTTTCATCTGGAAATACCTGATTAGCCCCTTTGGTGGAGTATGGGCTATTTATGAACTACTGCCAGCTTTCATTGTTTCTTGCTTGGCTATTGTAATAGTTTCCTTGCTGACGGAGGAACCCTCTGTAGAGATTCAGGCTGAGTTTGAACAGGCTAGAAAGCTATCTCTCCAGAAATAAAAATCATTAGGATAAATTATGGTTATAATGTAAACTAGTAAATAATATATGTGAAAAGAGATTAATAAAAATGAATGAGGCTACTCTCAAGAAAACTGCAGATTTCTCCAAGGTCTACTTGATCGTTAACGAAGTTCTTAACGCTATTACCCACGGAGTTGGAGTTGGCTTAAGTATTGCTGGCTTGGTGATTTTACTCCTGAAAGGGGTACGCTCTGGCTCAACGCTAGCTATAGTATCTTATGCAATCTATGGGTCAACTCTAATTCTTCTCTATCTTAGTTCAACTCTGTATCATAGTTTGACCTTTACCAGGTTCCAAAAGATTTTTAAAATTTTCGATCATAGCTGTATATTCCTTCTGATCGCAGGGACCTATACACCATATACCTTAATTTCATTGGGTGGAGGTCTAGGTTGGACGGTATTCGGAGTAGTTTGGGGCGTGGCAGTATTAGGAGTTACCTATAAAGTCTTCTGGATCAATAAATACCGTAAATATTCGACCTTGTTGTATGTAGCAATGGGCTGGTTAATTGTCTTTGCTATGAAACCTCTCTATCAGGCTATAGGTGTATACGGCTTTGGCTTGCTTTTGGGTGGAGGAGTAGCCTTTACGGTAGGTGCCTTATTTTATCGTCTGAAATCTGTAAAATTCATGCATCCCCTATGGCATCTCTTTGTATTAGCTGGCACGATATTAATGTATTTTTCAATTTTGTATTATGTCTGATTCTCTCTAGCTAAAATGGATATCCCATCAGGATTGGGGTGTATGAAAAATCATATTGGTTAATCCGTCCTAAATAAAAGCACTAATGTTAAAAATTTTATAAATTAACATTATATTCTTAGAATTTATATCTTCCTTTGGTAAAATAGTGTTATCCATAAACACTTATAAAGAGAGGAGAGCTTATATGGAAATAAGTAGAGCTGAACTAAAAAGAAATGCTCTGGATTCTTTGAAGGGTAATTGGGGCATAGCAGTGGCAGTAACCTTAATTTATCTTGTAATCTGTTCGGTTATAGGTGTTATTCCTGTAATTGGTTGGATTGCAGCCATAATATGCACCCCAGCCTTAGTTCTTGGTTTACAAATTTTCTTCTTGAAAATGGCCAGAAACCAAGACCCTGAGGTTCAAGATTTATTTGCTGGTTTTTCTAGTTTTGGCAAGGCTTTTTGTCTTTATTTTGTGATGTATATCTTTATTCTCTTATGGACTTTATTATTTATTATCCCTGGAATTATAGCCTCTTTTAGATATTCCATGGCCTTTTTTATCTTGGCTGATAACCCTGAAATAGGTGTACTTGAAGCCATTAGACAGAGTAAAGAAATGATGGTTGGTCATAAATGGCGGCTTTTTGTCTTGGGTCTGAGTTTTTTAGGTTGGGCAATCTTGGCTACCTTGACCTTCGGTATAGGTTATCTCTGGTTATGCCCGTATATGATAACTACTATTTCTAATTTCTATAGAACAATAAAGGGCGAACCCCTAGAAGCAGCTGCTGAACTGAATGTGTAGATAAGTGAGCCGAGGATTAAGTCCTCGGCTTATAATTTTTTTTGGCAAATGGTCATAATATGTAATGGTGTTATAAATGAAGTTTCGAAAAAAATTGCCTTTTGTCTTGCCAGGCTTGTTCTTCCTAGGCTTCATTGGATACAGGATATTACCTTGGCTTCGTGGGTTAGAGGTTAATGACATTCTGAATTTTACTCCTTCTTCCCCTGTGTTGGCTGCCGGTGTACTCATGAGCCTTTATTGTTTAAAGGCTTTCACTTTGGTAATACCCTTGTTAGCTTTGTACCTTGCAGCGGCCGTGATGTTTCCAGTGGGCTGGGCTCTTGTTATCACCTACCTTTGTCTGGCGGCAGAGATGTCTATTTCCTATTTTATCGGTCGACGTTTTGGGCCCAAAGTTATTGAGGAGAGGTTAAAAAAATACAAATCTGCCCAGCGGATTCTAGAATTTAATAGGGACAAGGAAAATGATCTAGTAAGCTCCCTGATGGTTCGCTTAATACCAGGATTACCGGTAGATTTAGGTAGTATGTTTTTAGGGGCGACAAGGGTAAGATACTGGCCTTATATTCTCGGAACCTTAGTAGGGGTATCCCGAGGGGCGGTACCGATTATCTTAATGGGTTCTGCGGTGAATAATCCCCTCTCACCGGCTTTTCTAGTTCCCTTTTCCCTTACGGCAGCAATGTATTTGGGAGTTTTTGTTTATCTCAGGAAAATGAAAAAAGCTTCTCGAGCTAGGGATTAGACACTTGGCTTTTAGCTGAGTGTTTTTTTGTGTGGAGGATTTTATAGGAAAGTAGAGAAATAAAGAAAGTTATAAAGAGATTCCAAATAATAGGGAGGGCCTTATGATAGAAATTAACGGTCTGACTAAGATCTATAAGATGAGCGCCAAGCAAAAGCAATTGGCTAAGACGAAAAGGGACACCAAGGTTGCTGTAGATAATCTGAGCCTAACTGCCCGTAAAGGAGAAATTTTTGGCTTATTAGGTCCTAATGGAGCAGGTAAAACCACAACTTTAAGATGTATAGCTACTCTGCTGAAGCCTTCCGAGGGTCAGGTTAAAGTAGCAGGCTACGACACGATAACGGAAGCTGCAGAAGTTAGAAAAAGGATTGCTTTTCTTACAACGGAAATCAAATTAGATCCCAATTTTACGCCTCGTTATTTGTTTAATTTTTTCGGCAGTCTGCACAGGGTAGAGCCAGATCTTTTAGAAGCAAGAAGACGGAATTTATTCGATTATTTTGGCATTACTGATTTTGAGAATAAAAAAATCGATGAGCTTTCTAGTGGTATGAAGCAAAAGGCTGCTATCGCCGTCAGTCTAGTTCATGATCCAGAGATTGTGATCTTTGATGAGCCTACTAATGGTCTGGATATTATTACGGCTCGCAGTGTTTTGGAGTACCTTAAGGTCTTGCGTGACCAAGGCAAATTAGTTGTTATTTCTACACATATTATGTCTGAAGCGGAAAGGCTTTGCGATCGGCTGGCTATTATAATTGATGGGAAAAAGGTTGCTGACGGCACGCTTGAGGAGATATATACAGCCACTGCCACTGATAATTTAGAGGATGCTTTTTTCCTTTTATACCAGAGGGAAGCGAGGGAGATGGAATAATGAAGGGCATAGGCATAGTGATGAAAAAAGAATTAGCCAGAGTATTTAAGGATAAAAAAATTGCCTTTTCAATGTTTATCCTACCGGTTATCCTGATTGTAGGTATGTTTGCTTTAATCGGCAACTTGATGGATAAAATGGTCCAAGATATAGAAGAACACCAGTCAATTGTCTATATTCAAAATGCCCCTGAGGATTTTCGTACTTACCTGATTGCCCAAGGGGAAACAAGTCAAATTGAGTATATTGATGAGAAGGCTGATGTGGAAGGGCTAAAAGAACAGATTCGCCAAGGCGAAGTGGATTTAATAATTGAATTTACGCCAGATTTTAAGACTAGCGTTGCTAATTATGATGTAGGTTCTGCAGTTCCCCAAGTAAAGACTTATTATAATCCTTCGGAGGAGTATTCTTCTAAGGCTAGGAGTGATTTTGTAACTGGTGTCTTGGAGGGTTATCGCCAACAGCTCTTGACTGAGCGGATAGGTGATCTATCCAGTATTGCCGTCTTTACCATTGATAGTGATAACCCAGAGATGATCGTTCAGGATGATCAAAAAGCCGCAGGTAAGATGTTAGGTATGTTGCTACCTTACTTTATAACCTTGATGCTTTTTGCCGGTGTGATGGGTATTGGTATTGACGCAATAACTGGAGAAAAAGAGCGGGGTACTATTGCTAATCTGCTCTTAACCCCTGTAAATAGAACTTCCATTGTTTTAGGCAAAATTATAGCCCTGATGATTTTATCAGGACTATCAGCTATGATCTATGTAGTTTCTATGGTTACTGTAATGCCACGCTTTATGAATCCTGCTTCAGGCGGCGACAATCCTTTTGGGGACTTGGCTCTCAGTTTTTCGCCTGGACAGGTTATGCAGCTTGTCTTGCTAATGGTTTCTCTAGTTTTCCTCTATGTGGCTCTAGTATCCTTAGTGGCTGTTTATGCAAAAACCATCAAAGAAGGTAGTACATATATAATGCCGATATATATTGTAGTCATAGCCGCCGGAATGATTACCATGTATGGTACCAAAGAACCCCAATTGGCTCATTACTTGATCCCTTTGTATAACAGCTCTCTAGCCATCAAGGGGTTATTCACCCAGGAGCTTTCTCTAGTTGAATTCATGCTCACCTTCTTCAGTACCTTGGCAGCAGGCGGGATATTAACTGGTATCATTGTCAAGGCCTTTAACAATGAAAAGGTGATGTTTAACGCTTAAGTTATGTAAGTATTACAAAACTAATAGGCTGAGGGCCATAATAGCCATTCCAGAAATTAATCCATAAATGGCTGTATGGTGTTCCCCATATTTTTCGGCAGCGGGTAGGAGTTCGTCTAAGGAGATAAAAACCATGATTCCTGCCACAATAGCAAAAATAAAGCCGAACATTGCGTCATTTAACACATTAAGCCTTAGCAGGAGGATAAAGCCGATGATGGCACCTAGGGGTTCAGCCAAGCCTGATAGCAAGGCGTAAAGGAAAGCCTTTTTCTTATTGCAAGTGGCATGATAGACAGGGACGGCAATGGCTATACCCTCAGGGATATTATGAATGGCAACAGCCAAAGCGATACTGATTCCTAAAGCAGGGTCCTTAATGGAACTGTAAAAGGTGGCAATGCCTTCGGGAAAGTTATGGATAGCTATAGCGATGGCGGATAAGACCCCTAGGCGATACAGTTTGTTAACCTCACATTGAGGATTATCTTTTACTACATTGACATCCAATACCTCATGGGGATTATCACCGCTAGGCACGAAGTTATCAATTATGGCGATTAAAGCTATACCGCCAAAAAAGGCCAGAGTAGTGAACCAAGTGCCTCTGAGAGAGCCATAGGCCTCTATTAGAGAAATTCTTGCCTCGGCGAAAAGCTCTACAAAAGAGACATAAATCATCACTCCAGCAGATAAGCCTAAGGCAAAGGGTAATACCTTAGCATTGGTGCGTTTTGTAAATAAGGCCATAGCGCTACCTATAGCAGTAGATAATCCAGCAAATAGGGTCAAGCCAAAAGCCAATAATACTCTATATAAATCAATTTCCATGTCGTTTCTCCTCTGATGCTAAATTTGTCTAAATTTGAGCAAACTCCTTTTACTGTTTATATTCAAACTGTAAAAGGAGTTTGACTCTGTGTCCTATTATACAAAAAAAATCTCCCTATTGCCAGAAATAACTGGATATAATGACAGGTAAACAGAAGGCTTGGTTATTCTTGTTATTCATTGCCATTTTTGTTATGCTTAGTTTTGTTAAGAACTACAATGAAAATTGCATTAGAAGAAGGAGCTTTAGAAGAAAAAATATGATCAATTTTAAAAAGCCAGAGATAGAAGATAAAGTCTGGATTGATCCTTTGTTAATAGCCGGAGATCTAAGTGGTTGTCATCAGAATTTCACAAATATCTTTGCTTATGCGGGGATCTACAATTATCAGGTGGCCCAAGTACAGGACTTTCTGGTGGTTAAAGGCTTTCATGAGGATGTGGGCCCTTATTATTTTTATCCTGCTGGTCAGGGTGATATTAAGCCTGTATTTTTGGCCTTGCAAGAAGATGCAGAACATAATCAGGAAAAATTGCGACTAGTGGGTATCACACTTGAGAACAGGCTGGTTTTGGATCAATTTTTTCCGGGGACGTTCAGCTATCAAGATGATCGTGAAGGTTATGATTATATCTATACCCTAGAAAAATTAGTCAGCTTGTCAGGTAAAAAGCTGCAATCTAAACGGAATCATATCAACAGGTTCATAGCTAACAACGCTGATTGGAGTTTTGAGGAGATTAGCCAGGATAATCTCTCTGAATGTTGGGAAATGAACCAAGAATGGTGCCGGCAAAACGGTTGCAAAGACGATGAGCTGTTGAATGAGGAATATTGTGCTGTCCGGCGGTGTTTTAACAATTATGAGGCTTTGGAATTAGAAGGCGGACTCTTGCGGTTAGCAGGTAAAGTAATCGCTTTTACAATGGGTGAAAGGCTTAATTCTGATACTTATGTCGTACATATCGAAAAGGCCTTTGGTGAAATCCAGGGTGCTTATCAGCTGATTAATCGAGAGTTTGCTAAACTTATACAAGAGCGCCATCCCGATATTGTGTATGTCAATAGGGAGGAGGATATGGGGTATGAAGGATTACGCCGGGCTAAAATGTCTTACCGTCCAGTGAGAATGGAGGAAAAATATGTGGCAGATGCCACGTCCATTCTCCTTTAGAGATACTTGTTCATAGATAAG
>JAPXME010000079.1:0-8554 GCA_033809185.1 Clostridiaceae bacterium | reverse complement strand
ACTTAGACTGTCTGGCGGAGGAAATCAGAGCCACAGCTGGGGAGCTGAAAAGATTAGGCTATACTGTTAGGACTATCTATTTGGGAGGCGGAACTCCTACCGTCTTAACAGCCGAGCAGTTAGCAAATCTATTAAGTTTGCTGCGGGATAATTATCATCTGTCTCCAGAAGTAGAGATTACTGTTGAGGCTGGGCGACCTGATACTATAGATAGGTTGAAGCTGGAGACCCTTAAAGCTAATGGAGTTAACAGAATAAGTATCAATCCTCAAACCCTCCATGATGAGACTTTGCAGTTTATTGGCAGAAAGCATACAGCCGAAGATATCTTGACAGCATATACTCTGGCACGGGAAGTTGGTTTTCCTGTGATCAATATGGATTTAATCATCGGTCTGCCAGGGGAAAACAGCCACTTATTAGCCCAAACCATAGAGAGGATAGTTAGCTTAAGGCCTGAAAATATTACCTTGCATGCCTTAGCCTTAAAAAGAGCTGCTTCATTTAAGCAGGAAGGTGTAAGAGGGCTGCCGACAGACGCCGAAGGAGCAGCTTTAACTGTCCAGGCTCAAAAAGCCTTGGAAAATGCAGGCTATGAAGCCTATTATTTATACCGGCAAAAGGAGATCGTCGGTCACGGAGAGAATGTAGGATATTGTTTGCCGGAAAAAGCCTCTTTGTATAATATCTTGATGATGGAGGAAGAACAGACAATTCTCGGTCTGGGAGTAGGCTCAAGCAGTAAGTTTATTGATCCTCAGACCAACTACATAGATAGTATTTATAATCCCAAAGACCTTTTTCTATATCAGGAACGCCTATCTCAGCTAATACAGCGAAAAGTCGGCAAAATCCGGTCCTTTGGGGTAAGTGAAAGGGGGTAACTTTATGCTCACAAATAAACCAAAAGGTACTAATGATTTTTTGCCGGATGAGGTTGGCCGTTGGCAAGCCTTAGAGGACTTATTGCGAGAGGTTTCCCGGCTTTATGGCTACCGGGAGATTCGTACACCGATATTTGAGCATACAGAATTATTTCAGCGTGGGGTCGGAGAGACTACTGATATTGTAGAAAAGGAGATGTACACCTTTACAAGCAAGGGTGAGAAATCCTATTCCTTGAGGCCTGAAGGGACAGCCCCTACTGTCCGAGCTTATGTGGAGAATAAGCTTTATGCTCAGCCTCAGCCTACGACTAAGCTATATTACATCGGACCTATGTTCCGGCATGATAGACCTCAAGCCGGCAGATATAGACAGTTCCATCAATACGGTATTGAAGCTTTAGGAAGTGATGATCCGGCCTTGGACGCAGAGGTTATTGCCATGGCCATGGATATCTACCGGCGACTAGGTTTAAAGGATTTGACTGTAGAACTGAACAGCGTAGGCTGTCCCAACTGTCGCCTTCAGCATCGCCAAAAGCTACAGGAATTTTTAGCTCCCAAGAAGGAACAGCTTTGTAAGACCTGTCAAGGCCGTTATGAGCGTAACCCTATGAGAATCTTGGATTGTAAGGATTCTAACTGCCAAAAGCTTACTGAAGGGGCGCCGACTATTGATCAAATGCTTTGTCCTGAATGCCAGAGCCATTTTACGGCTGTACAAAAGCACCTCCATGCCTTAGAGGTACCCTATAACTTAAACTCTAAATTAGTCCGTGGCTTAGATTATTATGTGAAAACTGCTTTTGAAATTGTAGCTACGGGGATTGGTGCTCAAGGCTCTGTTGGCGGAGGGGGACGCTATGACGGTTTAATTGAACAAATTGGCGGTCCTGCTATGCCAGGGATCGGATTTGCTTTAGGTTTGGAGCGGATCCTGTTGGCCATGAAGGAGCAAGGCTTAGATTTGGTAGCGGATAACCCAGTAGAGGTATTTATTGCTACCATGGGCGAGGATGCCCAGTTAATGGGCTCCAAGTTGTCTCAGCAATTGCGGCAAGAGGGCTTTGCAGTAGAGAGAGACTACGGCAACCGAAGCTTCAAGGCCCAATTGAAGGCGGCAGATCGCTATCAGGTTCGTTATACTCTGATAATTGGTGAGGACGAGCTTAAGAATAATATGGTACAGGTTAAGGATATGGCCACCGGTAAGCAAGAGCCGGTCGCGCTGGCAGAAGTTCAAGTATATCTTAATCGGAATATACGGGGGAGAGAGATAAATGAGTGAAATTATTAAAGGATTACAGAGGGATTATTATTGTGGTGAAGTTAATACAGCCCATGTAGATCAAACCGTGACTTTGATGGGCTGGGTCCATCGCCGCCGGGATCATGGCGGGGTAATTTTCGTCGATCTGCGGGATCGGGAGGGCTTGGTACAGGTTGTATTCAACCCGGATATTGGTGAAGAGCTTTTTCAAAAGGCAGAAAGTATTCGCAATGAATATGTGCTGGCAGTTGTGGGTAAGGTTGCTCTCAGACCTGAGGGAACAATAAACCCTAACCTTGCCACAGGAGAGATTGAGGTCATAGCCCAGGATTTACGCATTTTGAGTGTGGCTAAAACTCCTCCCTTTTATATTACCGATGATGTCGATGTGGATGAGACAGTCCGTTTGAAGTATCGCTATTTGGATCTGCGCCGTCCTGTAATGCAGGAAGGCTTAATCATGCGTCATAAGACGGTTAAAGCTATTCGGGATTATTTATCCGACCGTGGCTTTTTAGAGATTGAAACTCCTATGTTGGCCAAAAGTACTCCGGAAGGGGCCAGGGAATATGCTGTGCCCAGCCGGGTTCATCCAGGACATTTTTACGCCTTACCCCAATCTCCTCAGCTTTTCAAACAGCTCTTAATGGTAGCCGGGATGGATCGTTATTTCCAAATCGCTCGTTGCTTCCGTGATGAGGATTTACGGGCTGATCGGCAGCCGGAGTTTACCCAGTTAGATGCTGAGATGTCCTTCGTCCAGCGGGACCAGGTTCTGACAATCATGGAAGAAATGATTGCTTATATTTTCAAAGAAATCCTTAATGTTGAGGTTAAAACTCCATTTTTGCGCTTGAGCTATACTGAGGCCATGGAGCGTTTTGGCGTAGACAAGCCAGACTTGCGTTTTGGCATGGAGTTAGTTGATCTGGCTGAGGAAGTGCGGAACAGCCAATTTAAAGTATTCACTCAGGTTCTTGAGAAGGGTGGACGGGTCAAGGGTCTTAATGCCAAAGGCTGCGCTGGATTCTCCCGTAAGGAGATCGACGATCTGACAAAGTTTGTTAGCATTTATGGAGCCAAAGGCTTAGCCTATATAATTATGGGGGAAGAAGGGCCAAAATCTCCTATTGCCAAGTTCTTTAGTGCCGAAGAACTGGAAGCAATCTGTCAGGAATTGAATGCCGAAAAAGGTGATCTCCTTTTCTTTGTCGCTGATAGTCCCCAAGTTGTAGCAGCTTCATTAGGTAATCTGCGCTTAGAATTAGGTCGAAAACTAGGCTTAATAGATTCCAATGAATTTAACTTCCTCTGGGTAGTTGATTTCCCACTCTTTGAGTATGATGAGGAAGAAAAGCGTTATGTAGCAATGCACCATCCTTTCACTGCGCCTCTTGATGAGGACATTGAATATATGAGCACAGACCCGGGTAGAGTGCGGGCTAAGGCTTATGATATGGTTCTCAACGGAGTTGAAATCGGCGGAGGTAGTATCAGAATTCATCAACGGGATGTGCAGGAGCTAATGTTCAAGACCTTAGGTCTGACAGAGGAGGAATCACAGCAAAAATTCGGCTTCCTGATGGATGCTTTTGAATATGGTGTTCCTCCCCATGGCGGCATAGCCTTCGGTATTGACAGGTTGCTAATGTTGATGGCAGGCCGTAATACAATCAGAGATGTTATTGCCTTCCCTAAGACTCAAAGCGCCATGGATCTGATGATTCAAGCTCCTTCAGAAGTATCAGCCAAGCAACTCAAAGAATGGCATGTCAAAATAGACCGGAAGAACAAGGACAAAACCGAATAGTAGTTTCTTCCAAGTAGCTCTAGCTATTGAATCATGAGCCTTCTTGTGCTATTATTAAGTCGAAGAGAAAAGTAAATATAGATTACTAAATGTTAGATTTGCCCTGCGGTGTTCGTGTCGTGTCATGTATTTTTGAGCCAACACACATATACTGGGAGCTTGGGCTCTGGTTGTGGCTTGTAAGCCGGCTTTGACCGGACACAAAAAGCAATCAGGAGGGCACCCACCTGCAAGAGCAGGTTCAAAAAGCATGGCCTCACGGCATAGTGGGGTTTGTTTTATCCTAAAAGTAGGAGAGCTGAGTTTTTGTGAAAAACAAAAACTCAGCTTTTTTTGTTGCCGGAGAAGGATTATTTTTGAAATATTGTTAATGATTTATCTGAAAATGGTTTAAAATATGCAGGATTTTCAGTTATAAAAGCGTAATATATTATAGGATATCGAGCTGTAATGTTAGATGTTGGAATATTACCTTATTAAAGAAAGGGCGGGGCGGCATGCGTATTAGCTTAAATTTCAAACTAATAGTTATATTCTTAATTATTATTACAGTCCCTTTGGCAGCTTTAGGATATCTTCAGTATACTGAAGCAGCATCTTCACTTACTGATGTGGTGACCCAGCAAATTGAACAGGTGACTACCTCATCAGCCGCTCTTATTAATGAGGTAGTTGATTATAATATGAAGATTATCACTGCTACCGGTTATTCAGCCGAATTAGGCCGGTACCTTGTTGAGGGGAGCGAAGAGAATAGAAAAGCGGCTCTCAATATTTTGGCCCAACTTAATGCGGATAACCTCAATCGGTATGACTCAATTCTTCTAGTTAATGGAGAAGGAAAAGCCATTTTAGATGCCAGAGGGAAGGACCGGGCAGATGATCTTAGCAAACAAGATTACATTGTAAAGGCTATAAATGGACAAAGCATATGCAGTGATGTATATATTTCCCCTCTGACAGGTAAATTGGTAATCGGTTATGGCGTACCTGTACAGCATGAAGGTAAAAGGGTGGGAGCCTTGGTGGCTACCTTGCCTTTTGAAACTATCAGTAAATATGTTACCGCCATTGAGGTAGGTGACACCGGATACGGTTTCTTAATTAATTTGGATGGGTTGGTTATCGTCCATCCTGATGAAAGTAAAGCATTGCAGGAAAACCTGTCTGAAACAGCAAATCAAGAGCTGGCGGCTATAGTTGATCAAATGAAGAGTTATAAACCAGGTCATGAGCAATATAATGATAATGGAGTTATTAGGCATATCTATTTTACTCCAGTTGCTAATTGGTCTTTGGGAGTAACTATACCAGATGCGGAATTCCGCTCAGGAGCTACGACTTTAAGAGACAATACCCTTAGTATGGGAACTATCATTTTACTGGTAGTCTTCGTCATTGCTCTCCTTGTCTCCTTAAGTATTACCAGACCACTGAAGAAATTAGTTCAGTTTGCCGAGAAGGTCGGCGAAGGTAATATGACGGAGAGAATCAAGATTAGGTCCAGAGATGAATTGGGTATCTTGGCTAATGTCTTGAATCAGGCGGCTGAAAATACTAGTCAGCTGATCAATAATATTACTGACAGCGCTGAAGAACTAAGTGCCTCTAGTCAGCAGTTATCGGCTACTACTGAGGAGCTTACTGCCCAAACACAAAATATCGGAGCCTCTACCCAGCAGATAGCTGCCAGTATGGAGGAAACTGGAGCTTCCATGGAATTAGTGGCCGAAACCGGTAATGAGATTAATCGAGCGGCTGGCATATTAGCACAAAAGGCCGATGAAGGTAACCAAAATGCTAAAGAGATCGAAGCAAGGGCCCGTGAATTAAAGGCTAGAAGTGAACGGGCAATCCAATATGCTCAACAAACTATTCAAGAAAGGCAAGCCTCTATTCTTAAGGCTATTGAAAACGGTGAAGTAGTAAGAGAGATTGGTGACATGGCCTCTTTAATAGCTGAAATTGCCAATCAGACTAATCTTCTTTCCTTGAATGCTGCTATTGAAGCTGCCAGAGCCGGGGAGCAAGGGAAGGGCTTTGCTGTAGTGGCTGAAGAAGTGAGAAAATTAGCTGAACAGTCTGCTAATACTGTAGAATCTATTCAACAATTGACAGAACAGGTTCAAGAAGCTTTCGATAATCTCTCTGCTAATGCTAACCAGTTATTAAAATTTATCGATGAAAATGTAACTCCGGATTATCAGGAAATGTTGAATACCAGTCTTGCTTATGAAAACGATGCTCAAGCAGTTGCAGCCTTAGTACAAGATTTTGCTTCTAGTGTGGCTGAAATATCGGCTTCAATTGCTCAAGTAAATGCTTCTGTGAAAGCGGTAGAAATAGCAGTTAGAGAGACTACTGATAGCTCTCAAGAAATCGCTTTGACAGTTTCAGAAAACGCCAAAGCTCAGGAAGAAGTAGCCCGCGTGGCCACTACTCAATCTGAGTTGGCTGAAAAGCTTAGTGCATTAGTTCGGCAATTCAATACTTGATAACTTATGCCTTAAACGTGGCAAAGTTATGAAAGATATTGAAAATAAAGATTGCTGTAATGGCATTATTTTAAAAAACAATGGCAAAGGCAAAACCAAAGAAGGAGCGTGAAAGCCAATGTGGCTGGCTATCTTGTACTTACTCCTAGGGTTAATATCTGCCTGCCTCTGGTCACAAGGGTTTGTATCTTATCTATGCTTGAGCGAATCTTGTCAGTATATTGCAAATGTTTTGCAAAGGTCGTGGTACCTCTGGCAGACGGTATTTTATCTTTTGGCAGCTACAGCTGTCATGGCAGGCTGGCTGAAAAAAAGGCCTAAGCTGACCTACACATATTTAAGTCTGGGACTTGTAACACATCAGGTATTACTGCTTTTTGCTTGGTTGAAGACTGGTTATCTCTGTCTAATTAGCCTAGCATTCTTATTAGCGGCGATCATATTTTATGTTTTAGCTTGTCGTAAGAGATATTCTGGCTCTAAAAGATGGCCAATAGCAATCTTAGTTGTACTGTCGATACTTTCCTTGGTTTTATTGGTGGTTAATCCCACTATGCCTAGGGATACAGTTTTAAAGCCATATAGCAGTGTCGCTGAGGAAGCTCCTAGCCCATTATTTACCGATGGGAAAATGACAGTTACAGATATAGAAGGCAATACTCTGGAACTTGATCTACGGGAGAGGCCCATCTTCTTTTGGGCTTGGTGGTGTCCTTATTGCATTGAGGATATGGTATATATTAAACGTCTGCCTAATGAGGAAAAACCGTATATGGTAATTACCGCTATTAAAGATTTGCCTGATGATATCCAGAAAAGTAAGGAAAAATTAGCTGATGCCGGACTAGAGGGTACTACATTCTATGTGTATGAGAAGGAACGTATGGTCTATCTGCCCACACTATTCTTCTGGGATGCTGAAACGAATACAGTTAGGATGTACTGATAATTGATAGTTATTATTGACCTGATTATTATTACACTCTACTGCTTGGGCAAATGATTAGAAAAAAGAAAGTTAAAAAGGTGTAGTAAAATATTCTACAGGGATTTAGCCAAGCTAATCAAGCTGAGGCAAATCCCTGTTTGTTGCTACTGGCTAAGAAATAAGATAGTCTAAAATATATAGGCTAAAATATTAACTACAAACTAATACTCCAATCTACAGTAAATGTGACAGTAAAAGAAAAATTATCTAATGATTAAGTGAGGATGATAAGCAATGAACTGGTATTCGCGGACGGAAATGTTGATCGGACAAGCCGGTGTAGAGCGCTTGCAAAAAGCAAAAGTAGCCATTTATGGAGTTGGCGGAGTAGGATCCTTTGCCGTAGAAGCCCTGGCCAGGGCTGGGATAGGTTCTCTGGTCTTGGTTGATTATGATGAAGTATCACTGACTAATCTAAACCGCCAGTTGGTAGCCTTACACTCAACTATAGGACAGAAGAAAGTAGAAGTGCTTAAAGCACGGATTCAAGATATCAATCCCCAGGCGGAGCTTAGGATATTCCCTGAATTCATCGGTTTTGATAATATAAATAGCTTAGTACCGGAAGACGCTGATTACCTAGTTGATGCTGTAGATAATGTGACGGCCAAGTTATCCTTAATCGAGAGAGCTAGGGAATTAAATATTCCTATTATCTCGGCTATGGGAGCCGGAAATCGCCTGGACCCGACTAAATTGACTGTAGCTGATATCAGCGAAACGGAAACAGATCCTTTAGCCCGTGTAATGAGAAGGGAATTAAGGAAAAGAGGTATTACAAAAGGCTTGAAAGTCGTTTATTCCCGGGAGATACCTCTAAAACCCTGTAATACCCAGGGTGCAGAGCAAGCTACAGTCCCAGGTAGCATCTCCTTTGTTCCACCAGTGACTGGTATGATCATAGCCTCCAAGGTTGTACGGGATTTACTGGCCAATGATAGGACCTAAACTTTGGGGAAAAATGTTGTAATAAATCTAAAATATTGCTGTCAAACGTCTGTGAAAATGTCACATAAAACATAGCAAATTGTGCTGTGAAAATGTCACCTTAGAGATTAGGTTTTGTAGTATTTAATCGCCCGCCCTTGACGATGAGCCTCTGCACCC